>NZ_JBICNX010000199.1:0-847 GCF_043107035.1 Staphylococcus sp. 231237_7MaSpsaltlick | reverse complement strand
GAAGCGCTACTGTTTGTGGTAATGTAGCAGGTAATAAATTAAACGCAAATATTCTTCCTTTTATTCTTAGAGGGATAAAATTAATTGGTATAGATTCTGTATATGTTGATTATAAGACTCGAGAATCTATATGGAAAAAATTATCAGAAGAATGGAACATAGGTGGTTCACTTCTATATAATGAAATTAATTTCAAGGAATTTGATGAAATTATACGACAGTTATTAAATGGTGAACATATAGGGAGAACCATCCTAAAAATTTAATTATACTAGCCTATTTTGCTTTTATCACTTTTTATTAAACAAGTTGACTATTCAATTAGGTAGATTTATTTTATTTCTACAATGCCCTTCAAATTAACTTTACTTAATCAGTTTCTTCATGCTGAATGTAATATTTGTGTATGTAACACTCTTTAGTTTGTATATATCCATCTACAAACTAACGTAATTCAATTGTAATTTCGTGGTACATTTTGAATATCAACTTATTATTTAAATGAATTAACTCATAATTACTTATCAATCTTATTTTTGGCCTTATATGTATCGCTTTAGCTGTTTGTATTATTCAGGGAATGACTTAAAGACTTGTCACTTAAGCATCCCCGCCCTTCTGGCATAATTGGCTTAAGATATTTTCTAGGTGTTTTACAGTAATTTGTTTTGCATTTATATCTATCCCATGCGCCCGGATTTATTATTTTGATATAAGTACCTCATGAATACATTAAAACTTTTTATTCGTATGTGTAAAGTTGTAAATTCCATTTGAATTATTAGAAAAATATTAGTAATCAACTAGAAAACAAAAAAGCTCTATATTAAACAGGACTGATTTTTAA
>NZ_JBICNX010000198.1:0-850 GCF_043107035.1 Staphylococcus sp. 231237_7MaSpsaltlick | reverse complement strand
GAAGAAGGAGTAGAGGTTAAAGCAAATACTAAGGAGATAAATGGCACAGATGGTGTAGTTATGGGACCGATTAATTTCGGTCCTTTTGATTTAGTTTTGAATTTTTCCTTTATTGGTCATGATATTAATGACTATAACTTAATGTTACAAAAACTTAGAAGATTACTTTTCAAAAGAGAAGCATTTTATATTTGGCATTCATTTATGCCTGGAAAAAAATACGCTGTCTATTGTACTGAAAATGCAATAGATTATAAAACTCCTACTTTTGGTACATTTTCTATTAAATTTTCAGTAATAAAAGGTTATTCAGAATCATTAAGAGAAACTGATAAGTTTAGTTTATCAAGTGGTGAATGGCAATTTGAAACGGGTGTATTATCGGTAGATGATATTAAATACAAACACAATACTACAGGGTTTAAGATTTATAACGGTTCTACTGACACGATAGACCCACACATTCGACATAAATTTAGATTATTAATTAATATTGATGCGCCTAAAGGTTTTACACTCGCTAACAATACAACGGGTGATGTTTTTAAATATAATAAGGCAATTAAAAAGAAACAAACATTAATATTAAATGGTGTTCATCCTACAATAGATAATAAACGTGTAGGATCGAATACAAATTGGCAATGGATTACTTTAGCGCCAGGATTCAACGAAATTGAAATTACTGGGGAAAATATTAGTAATCCCACGACACAATGGGTTTTCCCATTTATATATAGGTAGGTGAATGAATTGGACGCATTGATATTAAAAAATAGAAAAGGTACATTCGGTGAAATATTAACAGATTTTGATTTAGATTCTTTTAAGTATGAATATGAGAAAAACA
>NZ_JBICNX010000197.1:0-851 GCF_043107035.1 Staphylococcus sp. 231237_7MaSpsaltlick | reverse complement strand
ATATATTTCTGGTCAATTATCAATAGATTTTGAAACAGGTCAGCCACCTGAGGGAGGAATTAAGGCGGAAACTAAACATGCATTATATAATCTTGATTTAATTCTTAATGAAGCAAATCTAAATCGTAATAATATTATAATGTGCCGTATTTATACACCAGATGTGCAATATTGGGACGAAATCAATCAAATTTATAGTGAATATTTTAATGAACATATTCCTGCAAGGGTTATAGTTCCAACAACCACATTACATCATAATTGTTTAATAGAAATAGAAGCTATAGCGGATTATAAGGAATGAAAGACATGAAAATCAGTGATATAAATACCCTAGCACTAATTATTGATGAAGAAATAGTTAATAAAAATCTTAACAAAATGTAAGACAACGCTTATAAATATAATGTAAACCTTTGACCTCATACAAAAACTCACAAATCGCCATATTTTGTATAAAAACAATTGGATTTAGGGATAAGTAGTATAACAGTTGCAAAATTAAGTGAAGCTGAAATAATGTTTGAACAGGATTTATCAAATATTTTCATAGCCAATCGAGTCATATCAAGAAAAAAACTACAGAGTATTAAAAAATGGGAGAAAATATTGATATTGCATTTGGTATTGATAACACCATCCATTTTAACTTAATTGACGAAGTATTTAAAAATAAGAGAAAAGCTAATATATTGGTCGAAATAGAAGTTGGAGAACAACGTTCTGCTATAATAGAAGAAAATAACTTTGTAGAACTGCTTCAACGTATTAAGTAATCACCAAATATTAATTTTAAAGGAACAGTTTCTCATGATGGACATACCTATTCTTCTAAGTCCACGGATAAATGT
>NZ_JBICNX010000196.1:0-858 GCF_043107035.1 Staphylococcus sp. 231237_7MaSpsaltlick | reverse complement strand
TTTGAAATCGAACCTTATAATAATGGCTGTAATACTAAATTGACCTTGAAAAATAAAAAATTAAATATAGTAATAGAGATGAATATGTTTGTTTATTGGACTGGAAGAGGTATAACTTTAACAATTGTAGATCTCAATATATCCAATAATAAAGAAATACCATTGAATGACTATAAAAAGTATTATGAAAAATTTTTATATACTCTTGAATCTTATGCTCTTGATATTAAGGTTGATGTAATTCGTTTCAATATAAGAAAATATCTCAATCCTGTAGTAAAGAATGAATTTATTATACCTTTAGAGATGGATGACAATGAATTAAAAGAAATAGTGAAATTGGTAAATAACTATGGAGAAGTTAACTCAATTTTTATGTGGATAATTTTGTTATCGTTAAATTATCATAGATTTTATGAAATTTTTGATGGAAATGAATATTATAAAGTTGAAACTTATAAAGAAGCTGATAATTATTTGTCGGGAGATAAAAGTATTTCTATATATGAAAGAGAAAGAAAACGTCAACAAATTTATAGCAATTCATTTGAGGCGGTAATAAACGATCGATATTTATATAAAGTGTTTAATGAAAATAGTAAAAATAAAATTGCTTATAAAAGGCTTTTCTGATTTTATGCAAAGTATCTCATAATGTATAAAAAACCGAGGCGGTATAATCTTTATGTACAGAAAATCACACTAATATAAAGATACAAGTACTATATCGATATTAAGTATTAATTGATAGAAGGAATGAAAAATAATGAAGTGATTTATTTAACAATATTTCAGGCTTTTAGTTTGATTAACGTAATTCAACTTATCAGAAGTGCATATGATTCAAAAGATATAGAT
>NZ_JBICNX010000195.1:0-861 GCF_043107035.1 Staphylococcus sp. 231237_7MaSpsaltlick | reverse complement strand
CACGCATTTATGCCGAGAAAATCTATTTGTCGATGAGAGCCCTTAATTAGACTTAAAGCGCCAGCGGTCAATAGCGTCAGCTATTAAATCGACCGATGGACAGCTTTAGGATTATTAAGGAGCGCAGAATCGTCGGCAAATAGAGGAATTGGAATAATGCAATAAAGATATTAAACTAGATCAGTTTTTAACTGGTCTTTTTATTTTGTTTTTTTATGGTTTTGAATTACAAATTTTGGAGGAAAAAGGGGGCTACTACGACCCCCCTTTTAAGTGCCGAGTGCCAAATTGAAAAAAAAACGCTTTTCGTCTCTACTCTCTCTAGGGCTCAAGGCATTCTACATTTAGGGGACATTTTAGGGACATTTTAAGGGACATTTTTATTTTTTGTGTATATTTGGTTGCTTTAATGTTACCTAAGTGGTACACTTAAAAAAATAGAAAAAAAGAGGTGTCAATTTGCCTAGAAAAACAAGGTTACAAATAAGTCTTACAGATAAACAAATCGAAGAATTAGAAAAATTAGCTAAAGAAAAAGGGTTTACGAAATCGGCAATTTTAGCTTTAGCATTAGAAGAATATTCAAGAAAGGAATTAGAGCAAAAAAAATAGTGAAATCCTCTCCCGCAAAGAATGGATTTCACTTTATACAAAATATAAAAAACAAGCTCTAATAAGGTGATTCTAACATTATGAATACAGATAAAGCAAGATACTTCACGTTTTTACTATATCCAGAAAGTATTCCAGAAAACTGGGAAATGAAATTAGAATTAATGGGTATTCCGATGGCTATTAGCCCATTACATGATAAGGATAAAAGTAACGTAGAGGGGCAAGAATATAAAAAAGCACATTATC
>NZ_JBICNX010000194.1:0-867 GCF_043107035.1 Staphylococcus sp. 231237_7MaSpsaltlick | reverse complement strand
CATGTTGTGTGGTTGATGGTTTTAGAATTTGTTCGAAGATATTTTGTATATAAAAATGAGTTGAAGGGAAATAAATATTAATTCAAACATATATTCAAATGAAAGGGATGTACTTTTATATAAGTGCATCCCTATTTATGTTCAGGCAGATGAATGACTAGTTAGTGTACGCATTTATTTGGAAAAGGATAATGCTTGTCCCGAAGTGAATTATAACTATTATGTACATATAATAGAGGATATTTATTTGTTAATTGAATGTACATAGATAAAATTTATACATATAAACTATGGCATACACAAATAAGTGTTAGTTCTGTAAGAGCTATATTAAATAAATTTGAATTAAAAAATAAAGAGATGGTTGCAAATGAAAAATTATTGAAAAGTTATAGTAGTTTCTTTGATAGCAAGCAGTGTGGCTTTTACGCCTGTAATTAATTTTCAAGTAAATGCACATGCTATGGATCATAATTTATTTAAAATAGGGGGGTAGAGGAGATTATCAAGAGGTTGCGGGACCACATTTAATCGTGAGAATATCTGCACATGATAAACAAAAGAAAACTACTTTTGAACCTCCTTATGTAGAATTTCCATAAAATTCAGGAAATGTACTCACAAAGAAAGACCTTCTATATCAACAATGAGCTCAATAGCTTTAAGCACATTGTAATAGATATTGTCGAAATTTACATTAAAGACTATTATAACAGAATTCAACAAAAACTAGGCTACTTATTCACTATAACATTCAGAGAATTAGCAGCCTAGAACATAGAGTTTTTATTAAATTCCCGCTTTATGGGTTCAGTACCACATCCACTTCATTATTGAGTGGCTTTTTTATTTAAATATCCTATCCAC
>NZ_JBICNX010000193.1:0-871 GCF_043107035.1 Staphylococcus sp. 231237_7MaSpsaltlick | reverse complement strand
ATATTGAAGCGAAGAAATTCAGTGAGAAAGATAAAGAGAATACTGTTCCTGGCTTCAATGTGATTTATAACAAATTAATCAATAAAGATAATGAGGGTATTTTGGATTTTTGGCAATGTGCTACATCTCATTTAGCAGATAAGCCTTCAAAAGAAGATATTTTCAATGCTATTCAAAATGTAATTGAAGAAAAGCAAGATACTAAAGAGTTATTAGCAGGCGCTTTAGATGTAATGACAAATAGTGGTTTTTTCAAACAAAAGACACGCCAATATTGGATGAACGTGTCGAAAGGAGAAAAGATGGCGAAGAAAGAGGAGAAAGAGCAAGCCAAAATCGGTCACGAAATGATGGTAGAGAATTACAAAGACATCATGGGCGTAGAACCATTATTAACTTCAGTGAAATAAGGCAACTTACTGCACGTTACATTGGTTATATACCAGAACAAGAATTATATAGTATGACACCAAATGAGTGGAAAGATTGGATTATAGGAGGGCAAGATAAACTCCTAGACATCAGAGAAAACAATCTACATTCTGCAGTAGCTCATGGCATGGTCCAAGGTGGGAAACGTCTAGTTGGTATGCATAGAGAAATTGAGCAAAAACGATATGAAATTAGAAACCAATTACAAGAATATAAACGTAAAAAAGAAATGGAACGTAGAAAACGTTATGCAGAGCGTGAAGCATTCAAACGAGGAACACGTAAGATGCTTTCCAAATTTGATTAAAGTGAGGTGATAAGTTGGAAAATAAAAATTTTATGGCCAAGATATTTGCTAATATAAAAAACTTTGAAAGAAATGTGCATAAAGCACAACGATTAGCACAAACTTCTGTCCCTAATGAAATCAATACAAATG
>NZ_JBICNX010000192.1:0-876 GCF_043107035.1 Staphylococcus sp. 231237_7MaSpsaltlick | reverse complement strand
CTATTAGAACCTTGCGCTTGTGAAACTTCATTATATTGCTTTTCTAATTCATTTAAGTTTGTAGTACCAGATTTAATAGCACCATCTAAATCATTCATTCTTGATTTATAAGATGCAGCGCTTTTTTCACCATATTTAAAATTATTACTTGATAATTTTAAACTTGAATCTAATGATCTAAACTCACGTTTTATTCCAGCTAATGTTTTACTAACTCCCATATCTTTCATGGATAAGTCAATTTGTAATCCTTTTATTCTTTCTGCCATTACTCCACCTCCTTCTTTTGAGATGTATTACATGAACGCATCAATCATTGATTCTGATTTCTTAACATTCTTCTTATTAGATTCATTTACTAATTCCATAAAAAAAGAAAAGGGCATATCCAAGATATCGTTAATATCTTTGCCCCCTTCTTTCATCATTTGCAGCATTATTTTTTTCATGTTTTCTTTATGCTCTTTATAAGAAATTGTTTTTAAATTATTCTCGCTAGTTCCTTTTTTCTTTCTTCATCCATTTGTCCTTGAGCAATAAATTGAATTTGTTGTTGTAATTCTTCTACTGCGTCTGGTGCGTGCAATCTGTCTAACAAATCATCTTTTGTAAATTGTTTATTATAGATATCAACCACCATGTCTAACATTTGGTCGATATTTGATTGTGCTGATGCGTTTTCATCTTCTGTTCCATCCATTAAATCTGCTGCATCATAAATCTTACGGAACGGGATTTGAGTAGGTGTAATATACGTGTCAAATTTTGCGTTGCCTTCTGTATCTGTCACTGCATTACCTTTTTTGTCGATTTGAGTTAATTTAATAAAATTACGTTTAGCCATAGTTTGATTGCTCCCTTATATATATGTTTATT
>NZ_JBICNX010000191.1:0-877 GCF_043107035.1 Staphylococcus sp. 231237_7MaSpsaltlick | reverse complement strand
TCATCAAGGTAATATTTATCTCCTGTTTTGATTATGACGTCTTTTTTCAATAAATTATTGAAGGTTCTTTTGTACTTAATATTTAAATCGTCATAAGTTTTAGCATTTTCGGGTGAAGTAGCTTCTGATTTAATCATTTGCTTAGCAACTCTATTTTGTTTCCATACAATCGCTTCTGAACCATTAGCCATAGGGCACACTTCTTTTTATATAATTATAACATTATATAAATTAATTATCTTGATGTGTGAAGCGTATTTGGTGTGAATATAAGAATATACATTTCATTAATAATTATTATCAATTATATAACGAAATATACTTTTAATAGGATGATTATTGTAATCAATAATAAGAAGGAAAATATCTGTTTGATACGTCAGCCACTATTATATTGATATTTCCAGTACCCATATGGCAAAATGTATTTACTACCATAAGGGGTGTTATATGAAGATAAATAAAATCATAAATAACAATGTGATTAGTGTTATGCAAAATAACCAAGAGCGTGTTGTGATGGGAAAAGGCATTGGTTTCCAAAAACAAGAAGGAGATATCGTTGAAGAATCAAAGATTGATAAGGTTTTTGATTTAAATAACCAAGAAATATCCGAACGTTTCAAAACGTTATTAATTGAAGTGCCTATTGAGGTTGTACAAGCAGTTGAGAGGATTATTGAAGTTGCTAAAGTTGAATATCATAAAGATTTGAGTGATACAATTTATGTTGCGCTTACAGATCATATTAATTTTGCAATTGAACGGCAACAAGAAGGTATGACGATAAAGAATGGCTTATTATGGGAAATTAAAAAATTCTATCCTACTGAGTATGAGATTGGGATACGTGCTTTGGACTGGATTGATGAAAGTG
>NZ_JBICNX010000190.1:0-879 GCF_043107035.1 Staphylococcus sp. 231237_7MaSpsaltlick | reverse complement strand
CAGGTTTACCCATGTCTAATACAAATATTTCTCCACCTGTTGCTAATGCACCTGCTTGTAATACAAGCCTTGATGCTTCTGGTATAGTCATAAAGTATCTTGTCATATCTGGATGTGTCACAGTTACTGGTCCGCCTGCTTCGATTTGTTTTTTAAATAGTGGTATTACTGAACCACTTGAGCCAAGTACATTACCAAATAGTACTGCTACAAAGACAGTCTTACTTGTTTCATTAGTCATACTGTGAATAATCATTTCTGCAACTCTTTTAGTTGCACCCATCACATTTGGTGGATTGACCGCTTTATCTGTGGATATCATCACGAATTTACTTACCTCAGCAAGTTTTGCAGCTTCAGATGTATTTCTAGTTCCAAGAACATTATTTTTAATAGCTTCTTGTGGGTTGTACTCCATTAAAGGTACATGCTTATGTGCTGCGGCATGATAAACAACATATGGTTTATATGTTTGCATAACATCTTTCATGCGCTCTTTATCTTGAACATCAGCAATGATTGGAATAATCTCAATTTCTTCATGATATAAACCTGTTAGTTCTTGATAAATATGATATATACTATTTTCACCATGCCCTAGTAATACAATTTTTTCGGGTTTAAATTTACAAACCTGTCTACAAATCTCCGAACCAATAGAACCGCCTGCTCCTGTAACAAGAATCGTCTTATGAGTTAGTTCTTTTGAAATAGCTGCCATATCTAACTCTACTGGATCTCTTCCTAATAAGTCTTCGACTTCTACCTTTTTTAATTGTTTAACTTCTAATTCACCTGACATAACTTCTTCTATATTAGGCATTTTAAATACTTCTGCATTTGTGTCTTCACACAGCTCGTTGATTTCTCTTAATCTAC
>NZ_JBICNX010000018.1:0-90069 GCF_043107035.1 Staphylococcus sp. 231237_7MaSpsaltlick | reverse complement strand
CTAAACCACCTGTTGCTAGAATTATGGATTACGGTAAGTATAAATTCGAACAACAGAAAAAAGAAAAAGAAATGAAGAAGAAACAAAAAACAATTAATCTTAAAGAAATTCGTTTGAGTCCAACAATTGAGGAACATGATTTCCAAACAAAATTGAAAAATGGTCGCAAATTTTTATCTAAAGGCGATAAATGTAAAGTTTCAATTCGTTTCAGAGGTCGTGCGATTACGCACAAAGAAATTGGTCAACGTGTTTTAGAGAAATTTGCAGATGAATGTAAAGATATCGCAACAGTTGAACAAAGACCAAAAATGGACGGGCGTCAAATGTTTATTACGCTTAGCCCATTAAACGAAAAATAATAAAGATATTACAGGAGGAAATGAATCATGCCTAAAATGAAAACACACCGTGGAGCAGCTAAACGTGTTAAAAGAACTGGTTCAGGTAAATTAAAACGTTCAAGAGCTTTCACATCTCACTTATTCGCAAACAAATCTACTAAGCAAAAACGTAAATTACGTAAAGCTTCATTAGTACACAAATCAGACATGAAACGTGTAAAACAATTATTATCTTATAAAAAATAATTGACGCAAAAAGTCAGAAGAACATATTAAGTACGAAGATATTTAGAGGAGGAATTTATTATGCCACGAGTTAAAGGTGGAACAGTAACAAGAGCTCGTCGTAAAAAGACGATTAAATTAGCTAAAGGTTACTTCGGTGCAAAACGCACATTATATAAAGTAGCAAAACAACAAGTAATGAAATCAGGTCAATATTCATTCCGTGACCGTCGTCAAAGAAAACGTGATTTCCGTAAATTATGGATCACTCGTATTAATGCGGCTGCACGTCAACATGACATGAGCTATTCAAGATTAATGAATGGTTTGAAAAAAGCTGAAATCGATGTTAACCGTAAAATGCTTTCTGAAATTGCTATTTCAGACGAAAAAGCTTTCGGTGAATTAGTAGCTAAAGCTAAAGAAGCTTTAAAATAATATTTCAAAATAAAGAGATGTACACCTTTGTACATCTCTTTATTTTATATTTATACTTAAAAGATGGTACATATATGTTGTGTTTAATAAACATTTTGATATATAGCGTTATCATTTGATAAAATGGCTGTAAAGTCAGATTCAAAGGAGTAAATTATGTCTAAGGTTGATGAAATGATAACAGTAGTACCAAGATCTACATTATTTAATGAAGAAAAAAATAAATTTAATGGTTTCTTGGATAAAAATTCAGTGAAAGGTCAAGAAATATTTGATACTTTGACTAAATATGAAGTGAAACGTCGCGGAGATATGGAAGAGGACCCTACATATAAACAACTCATTTCATATTGTATTTTGGAAAATGAGCGTGATGAAATTTTAGTTTACGAACGTTTGTCAGGTGGCGGTGAAGCTAGATTACACGGACAATCATCGATTGGTGTTGGTGGCCATATGAATGATGTTAAAGGTGCAGACTCAATTAATGAAGTGCTAAGAGTTAACGCACAAAGAGAACTAGAAGAAGAAGTTGGATTATCTGCTCAAAAATCACAAAACTTAGCCTACATTGGCTTTATTAATGATGATACTAATGAAGTTGGAGAAGTACATATGGGCGTTGTGTTTAAAATTAATGTCAATAGTAGTGATGTTGAGGCAAAAGAGACCGATACTTTAAGAATAAAGTGGATGGATCAAGCAAAAATTGACAATTATGATGATTTTGAAACATGGAGTGCTTTAATATTACAAGCATTAAAGTAGAGGTGTATGGCTATGTCTGATATTATCCCTTTTCCGCAATCACAAAAAAAGTTAACACGAGACATCAAAGAATCTTTACACAATGGTCATTTCGATCATGCGTATGAATTGTTTGAGGATTATGAAAGACAATTTGAGCTTGATGACGCTTTGGCATTATTGAAATGTTCCATGCTATATCAAATGAAACATTATTTAGAATTACGTGAAGAGGCTATCATTTTATTAAAGCAAGGCATAACAAAGTACGATGAATTAATGGTCTATTATATTAAAAGTTTAAGTGGTTTAGGACAATATTTTGAAGTGGTCGAAGTCATTGACCAAATTATCGATGAGGTCAATGATCATAGAACACGTATGGAGTTATACCCTTTAAAGGAATATGCTCTCAGTCAACTAGAACAACATAATGAACGTGCGTCACAACAACTACAACAATTTGATGTGTTGTCTTTGAGAGAACAGGTCAATACAGTGTTAACTTTAATAGATCATAATCAATATAATTATAAAAAAACGGTGGCAAATCTTATAGAAGCGTTACCGTTAGCACCTAATGTGATAAGCATTATGCTTGAATATTTACGTTTTGCAAGTTACAGTGAGCCAGTACAAATTGAGAAGTACGGGTTTGATTTATTACCGATTCCTAAAGATTTAGCAGGACTGGACCATACAGACTTAAAGATACAAGTTATACCAGAAGTGCTCAATCGTTTAGAAGATGACGCTGCACAAATAACAGATGAAGCACATCACTTAATGAATAATCATGCGATTTTATTATACCCACTTGATATTCTTGAGTTTGCACCACTAGCAGTTTGGATAGAAGCATATGTGAACTATTTCAAATCGATGTTGGGGCTAGAGGAAATAGATGAATCAAACGAAGTTACCAAATTACTTGTATCCATCGATATACAGGAATAATTTAATTAAGTTTGTGTAATTTGGGTAAGTAAATATGGTAGTATTAAAAAATCGAATTAATTAAAATTTCAACATGCCAATTGTTTTGTATGTTCCGTGTTTGTGTAGAACATTGACGTATGCTATAATAATGGAGTTGAAAAAATAAAATAGGATAATCATGGAGGTTTTTATACATGACAGCAACTTGGGAAAAAAAGGAAGGTAACGAAGGTGTATTATCCGTTACAGTTCCAGCAGAAAAAGTAGACAATGCAATTGATAAGGCTTTTAAAAAAGTAGTTAAACAAATTAATGTACCTGGTTTCCGTAAAGGTAAAGTACCACGTCCAATCTTTGAACAACGCTTTGGCGTAGAAGCATTATATCAAGATGCAGTTGATATCTTATTACCAGAAGCTTACGGTGAAGCAATTGATGAAACTGGCATTAAACCAGTTGATCAACCTGAAATCAATGTTACTTCAATTGAAAAAGGTAAAGACATGACTTTCGAAGCTACTGTAGTAGTTGAGCCTGAAGTACAATTAGGTGACTACAAAGGATTAGAAATCGAAAAACAAAGTTCTGAATTAACAGACGAAGAAGTTCAAGAGTCTATCGATCACCAATTAGGCCACTTAGCTGAAATGGTCGTTAAAGAAGATGGTGCTGTTGAAGATGGCGATACAGTAAACATCGACTTTGATGGTTATGTTGACGGTGAACAATTCGAAGGTGGACAAGCGGACGGTTACGATTTAGAAATCGGTTCAGGTTCATTTATCCCAGGATTCGAAGAACAATTAGTAGGTGTTAAAGCTGGTGAAGAGAAAGACGTAAACGTTACTTTCCCAGAAGAATATCACGCTGAAGAATTAGCTGGTAAAGAAGCTACATTCAAAACTAAAGTAAATGAAATTAAATTTAAAGATGTTCCAGAATTGACTGATGAAATTGCTAATGAGTTAGATGCTGAAGCGAACACAGTTGACGAGTACAAAGAAAATTTACGTAAACGTTTAGCTGAACAAAAAGCAACTGAAGCAGAAAATGCTCAAAAAGAAGAAGCGATTAACAAAGCTTCAAACAATGCAACAATCGATATTCCAGAAGCGATGATTAATACAGAATTAGATCGCATGGTTCAAGAATTTGGACAACGTATGCAACAACAAGGTTTAAATCTTGAAACATACTTCCAAATCTCTGGTCAAGATGAATCACAATTAAGAGAACAAATGAAAGACGATGCTGAAGAGCGCGTTAAGACAAACTTAACATTAACAGCAATCGCTGATGCAGAAGAGGTTGAAGTAACTGATGCTGACATCGATAAAGAATTAGAAAAAATGAGTGAACAATTTAATATCTCAGTAGAAGATATTAAACAAACACTTGGTAGCACAGACATCGTTAAGAATGACGTGCGTATCCAAAAAGTTATCGATTTATTAGTTGATGAAGCAAAGTTAGTAGAACCATCTAAAGATGACACTGAAGCATAACTAAATATAAACTAAGCAAATTGTTTTGTGAATTATATGTTAGTTGTTTAATATAGTAATCCAGTAGCAGATGCATTCATTAATGTATCTGCTACAGTACTTTATGCAAAAAACTTGGAATTGTATAAGTTGCATATTAAAATACTATTTAGTATAGTCTTTAGGGAATAGGGGTGTAAATAGAATGTTTAAATTCAATGAAGGTGAAGAGAATTTAAAATGCTCTTTCTGTGGTAAAGATCAAGATCAAGTGAAAAAATTAGTCGCAGGAAGTGGCGTATATATATGTAATGAATGTATCGAGCTATGTTCTGAAATTGTAGAAGAAGAATTAGCTCAAGCTGAACCAGAAGGTTTAACTGAATTGCCAACACCTAAAGAAATTATGGATCAATTAAACGATTATGTTATTGGTCAAGAAAAGGCTAAGAAATCATTAGCAGTTGCAGTATATAATCATTACAAACGTATTCAACAGTTAGGTCCGAAAGATGATGAAGTTGAATTACAAAAGAGTAACGTTGCATTAATTGGACCTACTGGTAGCGGTAAAACGTTATTAGCACAAACGTTAGCTAAAACTTTAAATGTACCATTTGCTATTGCAGATGCTACAAGTCTGACTGAAGCAGGTTATGTTGGTGATGATGTTGAGAACATCTTACTACGTTTAATACAAGCAGCGGACTTTGATGTAGATAAAGCTGAAAAAGGTATTATTTATGTCGATGAAATTGATAAAATAGCTAGAAAATCAGAAAATACATCTATTACTAGAGATGTTTCTGGTGAAGGTGTGCAACAAGCATTGCTTAAAATCTTGGAAGGAACAACTGCTAGCGTTCCGCCACAAGGTGGACGTAAACATCCTAACCAAGAATTGATTCAAATTGATACAACAAATATTTTATTCGTACTTGGTGGCGCTTTTGATGGAATCGATGAAGTAATCAAACGTAGATTAGGCGAAAAGGTCATTGGTTTCTCAAGTAGTGAGGCATCTAAATACGATGAAGATGCAATTTTAGAACAAATTAGACCAGAAGACTTACAATCATATGGTCTAATACCAGAATTTATTGGTCGTGTGCCAATTGTGGCTAACTTAGAAACATTAGATGTAGAAGCGTTAAATAATATTTTAACGCAACCTAAGAATGCATTAGTTAAACAATATACGAAGATGTTAGAATTAGATGATGTTGAGTTAGAATTTACTGAAGCAGCTCTAGCAGCAATCAGTAAGAAAGCAATTGAGCGTAAGACTGGTGCTCGTGGTTTACGTTCTATTATCGAAGAGGCATTAATTGATATTATGTATGATGTACCTTCATCTGAAGGCGTTGCTAAGGTTGTAATCACTGATGAAACAATCACTGATGAAAAAGAACCTGAGCTATATGATAAAGAAGGTAATCTGATTAATAAAGAACAAACATCAGCTTAAATAGTGTTTATATAAAGTCCTAAGTTGTTATCACATCAACTTAGGACTTTTTTGTTTTATTGATTTGAAAGTCATTTGTATATATCGTGTTGCAAATTTGAAATTATTTTTAAGCTACAAATTACAAGCCCAGTAAATAGTCGTATTCATATAAGCAAAACTGTAATATAATAGAACAGTCAAATTAGTAGAAAAGAGGGTCGACAAAAATGAAGATAAATCCTAATGAAATAGAATTATTAATCAGCGCAGTAAAACCTGAACAATATCCAGAAACGGGTCTTACAGAAGTGGCATTAAGCGGAAGATCTAACGTTGGTAAATCTACATTTATTAACAGTATGATAGGTAGAAAAAATATGGCACGTACATCTCAACAACCTGGAAAAACTCAAACTTTAAATTTTTATAATATCGATAATCAACTTGTATTCGTCGATGTACCAGGATACGGTTATGCCAAAGTGAGCAAGAAACAACGTGAAGCATTTGGTAAGATGATTGAACGCTATATTTCAGAAAGAGAATCTTTAAAGTTGGTCATACAACTTGTTGATTTAAGACATAACCCAACTGAAGATGATATTTTAATGTATAATTATCTTAAATATTATGAATTACCGACATTAATCGTTGCGACAAAGGAAGATAAAATTCCAAAGGGTAAAGTACAAAAACATTTAGCAAATATACAGCAAAAGTTAGAAATGGAACCAGAAGACGATATAATTAGTTATTCATCTGTGAAAAATAATAAGCAACAACAAATTTGGGATAAGATAGAACGTTATTTATAATCATTTAAAACTGTAATCAATTTAGATACGAAATTGTCTAATTTCGACTAAATTATGACAACAATTTGAATGTAAATTATAATTCTTCTAATTTAGTTAAGCAACATGCTTAACTACAGCAATAATTGTGTTATAATTTAGTTATTGTAATATGTATGGAGGGCGTTATAAATGCATTTAATTGCGGTAAGCATTAATCATCGTACAGCAGATGTAGCACTTAGAGAAAAAGTCGCTTTCAAAGATGATGCCATACGTTCAGCCAATGTTGATTTATTTGAGACAAAATCTATTTTAGAGAATGTTATTTTATCAACATGTAATCGTACAGAAGTATATGCAGTCGTAGATCAAATTCATACGGGTCGTTACTATATTCAACGCTTTTTAGCACGATCATTTGGATTTGATGTCGAAGAAATAAAGGAAATGACAGAAGTAAACGTGGGGGACGAAGCAGTAAATCATTTATTGCATGTCACTTCTGGTCTAGATTCAATTGTACTTGGTGAGACTCAAATTCTAGGACAAATAAGAGATGCATTCTTTATTGCCCAAGATGAAGAAACAACAGGTACGATTTTTAATCATCTTTTTAAACAAGCTATTACTTTTGCGAAAAAAGCACATAACGAAACTGATATAGCAGATAATGCAGTAAGTGTTTCTTATGCAGCAGTTGAACTTAGTAAGAAAGTATTTGGCAAAATCAACAATAAGCAAGCTTTAATCATTGGTGCAGGGGATATGAGTGAGTTATCACTTCTAAATTTAATTGGTTCAGGAGTTACTGATATTACGATTGTGAATAGAACACTAAGTAAAGCACAAGATCTTGCAACGAAACATAATGTAAACTTTGAACCAATGTCATCATTACCAAAACTTTTAGCTAAAGTTGATATCGTTATTAGTTCTACTAGTTCTGAGAATTATATCATCACAAATGAAATGATACAGTCTATTGCGAATGAACGAAAAACTGACTCTTTAGTACTTATCGATATCGCAGTACCAAGAGACATTGAGCCAAACATAGATGCCATTCAAAGTATCTTTAATTATGATGTTGATGATTTGAAAGGATTAGTAGATGCTAATTTAAGAGAACGTCAAGATGCAGCTAACGAGATAATGCAACGTATACCATCTGAAATAGCTGCTCATAATGAATGGGTTAATATGTTAGGTGTTGTACCAGTTATTAGAGCTTTACGTGAAAAAGCAATGAATATTCAAGCTGAAACCATGGAAAGTATAGATAGAAAGTTACCAGGTCTTTCAGAGAGAGAACGTAAAGTCATCTCGAAGCATACAAAAAGCATCATCAATCAAATGTTAAAGGATCCAATTAAACAAGCTAAAGAATTGAGTAGTGATAGAAAAGGCAACGAAAAATTAGAGCTGTTTCAAAACATTTTTGACATAGAAGCTGAGCCTGGTTACGAACCACGTAAGAAAAAGAGTGAAGTGACTAATAGTCAAATTCTAAGTTTTGAATAAGCATATTCAAATGGTGATGATATGCAAGAAACTTTATTTATTAGGTTAAATGAACTTATATTAGTATTTTATTTAATCAGTATTGCTTGTTATTTTATCGACTTTGTTAAGAAACATTACATCGTAAGTAAAGTGGGGTTCGTTACTTTGGGGATTGTTTGGGTATTACAGACAATCTCTTTATCTTTTTATATAAACGCAACCCAACATGTCCCGTTAAATAATATTTTTGATGTGTTATTTGCACTTGCTTGGTTAATCATTTCTATATCTATTGTCATCAGTGTGATAAAGCAAATAAATATATCGATTTTCTTATTTAATTTAATAGGATTTGTATTTATTGCAGTAAATACGTTCCAACCTATGCACTATCAAAGTTCAATTGGTCAAACGACTGTGATTAATGAACTGTTAGTCGTGCACATTGCATTGGCAACGATGAGTTATGCACTTTTTGCCTTTGCTTTTGTAAACTGTATTTTATATTTTATTCAATATAAAAATTTAAAGCAAAAGCGTTTTAATCAAAAGTATTTTAGAATAGCGAGTGTAGCAACTTTAGAACAAGTTGTTTTTTATAGTACATTAATAGGATTTTCACTTATTATTTTAAGTATCATTTTAGGTGCACAATGGGGCTTTAACACGCTTGGTGTAAAGATATTAATTGATCCAAAGGTATTTTTATCTACGATTATAACCTTATTATATGGTGTTTATTTACTTTTTAGGGTAAGAAAAAAGATAGAGTCAATTAAACTCATTTACTTTAATGCAATATTATTCTGTCTAAGTATGATTAATTTATTTTTTGCTTCACATTTTTCAAGCATACATTAAATATCGAATTATGTAAGCTATTCATGATTTAATGACATACAGTCATTGACACAAGGAGGCACATCATGCGTAAACTAGTCGTTGGTTCTCGTAGGAGTAAACTTGCTTTAACACAAAGCCAACAATTTATAGATAAATTAAAGGCCATTGATGAAAATTTAGAAATTGAAATCAAAGAAATCGTTACTAAAGGTGACCGAATTATCGATAAACAATTATCGAAGGTTGGTGGTAAAGGTTTATTCGTTAAGGAAATTCAAAATGAATTATTCGATCATTCAATAGATATGGCGATTCATTCACTCAAGGACGTTCCAAGTGTTATTCCTGAGGGCTTAACATTGGGGTGTATTCCAGACCGTGAAAATCCATACGATGCCTATATAGCAAAAAATCATGTTCCATTAGATGAGTTGCCTGATAATAGTATTGTAGGAACGAGCTCATTAAGAAGAGGTGCGCAAATTCTAGCTAAGCATCCTAATTTACAAATAAAATGGATACGTGGAAATATCGATACTCGTCTTAAGAAATTAGAAACAGAAGATTATGACGCCATTATTTTAGCAGCAGCAGGACTTAAACGTATGGGTTGGTCAGATGATATTGTAACTTCTTATCTAGACGAAGATACTTTGATTCCCGCAATAGGCCAAGGTGCATTAGGTATTGAATGTCGATCAGATGATCAAGAGTTACTTGATTTATTACAACAAGTACACAATGCAGATGTTGCAGATTGTGTTACCGCAGAGCGTACATTCTTAGCAGGAATGAATGGAAGTTGCCAAGTGCCAATTGGTGGTTATGCTACTAAAGGTTCTGATGGTTTGATTGAATTCACAGGATTAATTATGTCACCAGATGGTAAGACACGTTATCAACATACAGAACAAGGTACAAATCCTGTAGAATTAGGTGAAAAGGTAACAGAAGTATTGAATGCACAAGGTGCATATGAAATAATTAAGACATTAAACGAATCTGAATAAATCGTTTGAGGTGAAATCAATGAGACCAGTTATAGTTATGACACAAACTAGTAAATTTAAGAGAGAGGATGTATGTATACTACACAAACCATTAATTGATGTAGCGCCATTATCCTTTGATACTGAATTACTAGAAGTTAACTATGACTGGCTTATTTTTTCGTCTAAAAAAGCAGTGGAGTACTTTTTACCATATTTTACACAAACACACGTTAACCATGTTGCAGTAATTGGTAAAAAGACTGCAGAATATTGCCAATCTAAAGGGATTCAAGTTGATTATTGCCCTAAAGATTATTCACAAGAAGGTTTTATTCAAGACTTCCAAGGTGAAAAACATAGTAAAATATTAATTCCTTCTAGCCAAGCTGCTAGGCCATACTTACAATATGCATTAGAAGATCAATCATTTTCAGTTCAGAAAATTGACTTATATCAGCCTATTCCACATACTGAAAATATAAATAATGTTATACAGCTTTTATCAAATAATGCAGTTGATGCAATTACATTTGCGAGCTCATCAGCAGTAGAATTTTTCTTTAATCAAGCCGGTGATATCGACTTTAATCATTATTATGTAATTGGAGATCAAACATTAGCAACAATTAATAAATTTGATATTCAAGCTACAAAAGCCAATATACAAACACTAGATTCACTAGTAAATAAAATCTTAGAAAGTTGGAAAGATAATGCAATTTGATAGACACAGAAGATTACGTAGTAGCAAGTCAATGAGAGATATCGTTCGTGAAACACACGTTCATAAAGAGGATTTAATATATCCGATATTTGTAGTAGAAAGAGATAACGTTAAGGAAGAAATCGTCTCAATGCCTGGTGTATATCAATTGAGCTTAAATTTAGTAGAAGAAGAAATTAAAGAAGCATATGAATTAGGTATTAGAGCCATTATGTTCTTTGGTGTACCCAATGAAAAGGACCATGTAGGTACAGGTGCATACGACCATAACGGAATTGTCCAAGAAGCAACACGCAAGGCTAAATCATTATACAGTGATTTACTCGTAGTAGCGGATACATGTTTATGTGAGTATACAGACCATGGTCACTGTGGTGTAATCAATGAACAGACAAAAGATGTGGATAATGATAAATCATTGCCATTATTAGTGAAGACAGCAATTTCTCAAGTTGAAGCGGGCGCAGATATTATTGCACCAAGTAATATGATGGATGGATTTGTTGCGGCGATTCGTGAAGGATTAGATGCTGCTGGTTATCAAAATGTACCAATCATGAGTTATGGTATTAAATATGCATCAAGTTTCTTTGGACCATTTAGAGATGCTGCGGAATCAACACCACAATTCGGAGATCGTAAGACATATCAAATGGACCCAGCGAACCGAAGAGAGGCTATGCGAGAGCTTGACAGTGATTTAGCTGAAGGTGCTGATATGATGATTGTCAAACCGGCATTAAGCTTTTTAGATATTATAAGAGACGTTAGAAATACAACGAATATTCCAGTAGTAGCTTACAATGTAAGTGGTGAATATAGTATGACGAAAGCTGCTGCATTAAACGGTTGGATAGATGAAAAGGCTGTCGTTATGGAACAAATGATTTCTATGAAACGTGCAGGTGCAGATATGATTGTCACTTACTTCTCAAAAGATATTTGTCGTTATCTAGACGAACAATAAGGAGGATAAATTAATGAGGTATACGAATTCTGAACAGGCGATGCAAAAAGCTGAAACATTGATGCCAGGCGGTGTCAATAGTCCAGTTAGAGCTTTCAAATCAGTAGATACACCAGCAATATTTATGGATCATGGTAAAGGATCAAAAATTTATGATATTGATGGAAATGAATATATAGATTATGTCTTAAGTTGGGGACCGCTTATTCTAGGTCACCAAAATAAACAAGTGATTGATAGTATTCATCAAGTGGTAGATAAAGGTACTAGTTTTGGTGCTTCAACATTACAAGAGAACAAACTAGCTGAGCTCGTTATCGATCGTGTTCCTTCTATTGAAAAGGTAAGAATGGTGTCATCAGGCACAGAAGCAACATTAGATACTTTACGTTTAGCACGTGGATATACTGGACGAAATAAAATTGTTAAATTTATAGGCTGTTATCATGGGCACAGTGATTCTTTATTAATCAAAGCTGGTTCAGGTGTGGCGACCTTAGGTTTACCTGATTCACCTGGCGTACCTGAAGGTATTGCAAAGAATACAATAACTGTTCCTTATAATGATTTAGATGCAATTAAAGTGGCCTTTGAACAGTTTGGTGACGATATTGCAGGCGTGATTGTGGAACCTGTTGCTGGAAATATGGGTGTTGTACCACCAGTAGAAGGTTTCTTACAAGGATTAAGAGATATCACGACTGAATATGGTTCTTTATTGATTTTTGACGAAGTCATGACAGGCTTTAGAGTTGGATATAACTGTGCACAAGGTTACTTTAATGTTACTCCGGACCTAACTTGTCTTGGTAAAGTGATAGGTGGCGGATTGCCAGTTGGTGCATTCGGTGGTAAAGCAGAAATAATGGATCAAATTGCGCCACTTGGTGATATTTATCAAGCTGGTACGCTTTCAGGTAATCCATTAGCGATGACAAGTGGCTATGAGACATTAAGTCAACTTACACCAGAATCATATGATTACTTCAATGAACTAGGAGATATACTG
Organism: Staphylococcus sp. 231237_7MaSpsaltlick; assembly: GCF_043107035.1. Taxonomy (NCBI): domain Bacteria; kingdom Bacillati; phylum Bacillota; class Bacilli; order Caryophanales; family Staphylococcaceae; genus Staphylococcus; species Staphylococcus sp. 231237_7MaSpsaltlick. The sequence continues at coordinate 77,607 of NZ_JBICNX010000018.1, read as the reverse complement.
GAAACAGGTTTAAAAGAAGTATTCAGTAAACATAATGTACCTATCACAGTTAATCGTGCTGGTTCAATGATAGGGTATTTCTTAAACCCAGGGCCAGTGACTAACTTTGACGAAGCAAATCGTAGTGATTTAGAATTGTTTAGCCAAATGTATAGAGAAATGGCTAATGAAGGCGTATTTCTACCTCCATCACAATTTGAAGGTACATTCCTTTCAACTGCACACACCAAAGAAGATATTGAACAAACAATTAAAGCATTTGATACTGCATTAAGCAGAATTGTATAATTTTCAACAATGTGCCCGGACAACAGAAGCGTTGAACGGGCATTTTTTATTGCTTGAAATGACAAAGAAAATAACGAAAGTTGTGAAGTCATGAATAAACATTTAAGAAACAATTTAATTGTTTTGGGTTTAGCCATTATACTCAGTTTGCTATTACATTCAGCACACATTTTACTACCGTTTATGTTTGGCCCGATTATTGCAAGTGTAATCTGTATCAGATTCTTTCATTTAGATATCAAATGGCCCTTTTGGCTTAGTCAAATTGGACTTATTCTCTTAGGGGTACAAATTGGAAGTACATTTACTAAGAAAGTAATTTATGATATTAAAGACGATTGGTTAACGATTGTTTTAATTACCATTATGTTATTAGTCTTAGCATTAATAATTGCATATTTCTTTAAGAAAATTGCGAAAGTTAATACCGAGACAGCCATTTTAAGTGTCATACCTGGTGCATTAAGTCAAATGCTAGTCATGGCAGAAGAAGATAAAAAAGCAAATATCATGGTTGTTAGTTTAACACAAACGTCACGCATTATATTTGTCGTTGTATTGGTCCCATTTATTTCTTATTTTTTTAGAGACAGTGGTGGACATGCAGGTGCTGTTTCTACTGCTAGTCAGAAATTAACAGAAGCATTAAACTTACCTAATATAGCTTTATTAATTGTAGCTATTGCTGTTGTTTATTACTTAATGGGTAAAATCAACTTTCCAACTAGACAGTTACTTGCCCCAATTGTAGTATTAATTATTTGGAATATGATGACTGGAATAACCTTTACATTAGATAATTACATCATTGCTGCTGCACAAGTTATTTATATGATTAGAATTGGTGTTCAAATTGCTAATTTATTAAATCAAATGAAAGGTCGTATAGCAGTAGCTATCGCTTTTCAAAATGTAATGCTTATCCTATTAGCATTCGTAATGGTTTATATTATCTCACTGGTGTCAGATCATTCTATAAATGAGTTGTTCCTAGGTGCTGCACCAGGTGGAATGAGTCAAATTGTGTTAGTCGCTATAGAGACTGGAGCCGATGTAGCCATGATATCTAGTTATCATATCTTTAGAATATTCTTTATATTATTTTTAATTGCACCTTTATTGAAGTATTATCTGCAATATAGAGCACATTCACGTACTAAAAATTAATTAATAATAATAACTCCTAATAGCCATTCATTTTGTTATTAGGGGTTTGATTTTTAATTGTGATTGTTTCATGACATTTTATAGAAAATGTACAGTTTTGTACTATATAAGTTGGGCGCAACAAAAAAGATAAACACTTTAAAAATAGGTGTAACTATACTATTTTAACGTCATTTTTTACCGATATAATATTCCGACTTTTCTGACTGTTAAAAAATATTTAAACGTTTCTAACAACACGCCTCACTGTAAGTAACCGCTTACGCTTTGATTTTTATTGTAAAATCAACTGTTGACGTTTAGTTGATACATGCTAAAATGACTTCTTGTAAATAAAAGGAGTGTATATGTCATGAAGTTTAACAAGCATAAAATTAACACCGTAGACATAAATCAGGCAAAGAAAAGTGTATTTGCGACTGGTATCGGTAATGCTATGGAGTGGTTTGATTTTGCTTTATATTCATATTTAGCCGTAATTATAAGTAAAAACTTTTTCAGTCAAGTTGAAAATGATGAAATCAAACTTATATTTACATTTGCCACTTTTGCGATAGCGTTCTTATTACGTCCTGTCGGTGGCATTGTATTCGGGAAAATTGGGGACAAATATGGACGAAAAGTTGTACTAACATCGACCATCATTTTAATGGCGATTTCTACATTTATCATAGGTGTTTTACCCACATATGATCAAATTGGAATTTGGGCACCAATTATTTTATTAATAGCTCGTATAATGCAAGGTTTTTCAGTAGGTGGAGAATATGCAGGTGCAATGGTTTATATTGCAGAATCGTCACCTGATAACAAACGTATTAGATTGGGAAGTGGATTAGAATTAGGTACTTTATCTGGTTACATTTTTGCTTCGGTATTAATCACTATTATGTTTTGGTTGATTCCATCTGAAAGTATGCAATCTTGGGGTTGGCGTATCCCATTTTTCGTAAGTATTCCAATTGGTTTATTCGGTTTATACTTAAGATCACACTTAGAAGAATCGCCAATATTTGAAAATGACTTAGCAAATCATCAAGAAGATGAACCTGGTTTCTTACAAACCATTAAAGAAAATAAACGTGACATTTTATTATGTGTAGTATTTGTTGCTTTCTTCAATATTACAAACTATATGTTACTAGGATATATGCCTTCATACTTAGATGAAATTGTCGGCATAAAAGATACAATCAGTACACCGATTACAGCAGTTGTACTAATTATTATGTTACCATTTGCTATTATGTTTGGTCGCTTAGGCGATAAGAGCGGTAACAAGAAAATTATCAGCGTTGGTTTAATTTTAGGTATTGTCTTCTCAATCATTTCGTTCCAATTTTTAAATGGCGGAAATTTAGGTTTCTTATTTATTGGTTTATTAATGATTGGAATTGTCTTATCCGTATATGAAGGAACAATGCCAGGAACATTGCCAACATTATTCTTTACAAATGTGAGATATAGAACATTATCATGGACGTTTAATATCGCCGTTTCAATATTTGGTGGAACAACACCATTAGTTGCTTCTTGGCTAGTACATGTTACGAATAATAACCTAGCACCAGCGTTTTACTTATTAGCAGTAAGTATCATTGGTTTATTGGTTGTATTATTCTTATTTAAAGATACATCAAAACAATCATTAAAAGGTTCTTATCCAACAGTTGCTACAGAGAAAGAATTTGAAATCGCCGTAGAAAATCCAAAAGATTCACTATGGTGGAAATCAGAAGTTAAATAATCAATATAGTTAATGTTTATCAAGAATTAAGTAGAGCAGACCTGAAATTTTATTTCGGGTCTGCTCTTTATTGTATTTTTTTACATTGTAGAAACGGTTGATACATATCTTGTGAAAAAGCTAAATTGATTATAGATACTTAGGGTTATTAGGGCATGATTGTAGATGTGCATTATACAAACCCGCAGCTTCAAGAAATGAAAATACAGTGACTGGTCCTAAAAACTTAAAGCCATAACGCTTTAAATCCTTAGATAATTGTCTTGCTCTATCGTCTACAGTAATACGATCAGAACTGTGTTTGTAGTTAAAATCAATAGGTTGATGATCCACATATGACCATAAGAAATCACTGAAATTACCAAATTCATTTTCTATTTTCAAAAAACCCTTAGCTTGCTCAACAATAGCTTCTAATTTTTTACGATGGTGAACGATATTTGGAAAGTCCATAAGGTTATCTATATCTTTAGATGTCATCTTTGAGACAATTTCTGGATCAAAGTTATGAAAAGCAGCTTCATATGCTTCTTTTTTCTTTAAAATAGTTAGCCATGATAAACCGGCATGTTGAGATTCAAGTGCTAACAATTTGAATAATGCATGACTATCGTATAGCGGTTGTCCCCATACTTCATCATGATATTGTATGTAAATTGGATCCTTTGTGCCAAAAGCGCATTCATTCATAAATTTTCCCCCTAGTGCATTGACTTATTGCTCTATCCATTATACTATAATTAAGGAAATAAATATTGTCTTTTGGGAAGAGTAAATAGAGTTAGATTTGACAGAGAGTACACGGTAAGCTGAAAGTGTATAGTTTAACTTATTGAAGGTAGCCCACGTTGAACTTTTACTGAAATACGGCGTTTGTCGTTTGTAGATTAGGTTAAAGCGTGTTTGAGCGTTAATCATATAATGAGTGCATGGATTGAGTATAACTTGATTCATGAATTTAGGTGGTACCACGGAATATCCGTCCTATATTATTAGGACGGATATTTTTTATTTTAAGGAGGATTTTATCAAATGGAAATGAAACCAAAATATAATCCGAGCGAAGTTGAGTCAGGACGATATGACCAATGGGTAAACAATGGATATTTTAAAGCTGCAGAAGATAATTCTAAGGAAACATATACAATCGTTATTCCACCACCAAATGTAACGGGTAAATTGCATTTAGGACATGCATGGGATACGACATTACAAGATATCATCACACGTATGAAACGTATGCAAGGTTACGATACACTGTATTTACCAGGAATGGACCACGCAGGTATTGCAACACAAGCTAAAGTTGAAGCGAAGTTAAATGAACAAGGTTTATCTAGACATGATTTAGGTAGAGAAAAATTCCTTGAAAAAGCTTGGGAATGGAAAGAAGAATATGCAAGCTTTATCCGTAACCAGTGGTCTAAATTAGGATTAGGTTTAGACTATAGTAGAGAAAGATTCACTTTAGATGAAGGTTTAAGTAAAGCTGTTAAAAAAGTATTCGTTGATATGTACAATAAAGGCTTAATTTATCGTGGCGAATATATTATCAATTGGGATCCAGTTGCACGTACTGCGTTATCTGACATCGAAGTAATCCACGAAGATGTACAAGGCAAATTCTATCACTTTAAATATCCATATTCCGATGGTGAAGGATATATTGAAATTGCTACAACAAGACCAGAAACAATGCTTGGTGATACAGCAATTGTTGTAAACCCGAATGATGATAGATATAAAGATGTTATCGGTAAGAAGGTCATCCTACCAATTATAGGTAAAGAATTACCAATATTAGCGGATGAATATGTTGATATTGATTTTGGTAGTGGTGCAATGAAAGTAACGCCTGCACACGATCCAAACGACTTTGAGATAGGTAACCGACATGATCTCGAACGCATAATTGTTATGGATGAATCTGGCAAAATGAACGATAAAGCTGGAAAATATGAAGGCATGGATCGTTTTGAATGTCGTGAACAATTAGTTAAAGATTTGGAAGCAGAAGGCTTAGTAATTAAAATTGAAGAGCATGAACATTCAGTAGGTCACTCTGAGCGTTCTGGTGCAGTTGTTGAACCTTATCTATCAACGCAATGGTTTGTAAAAATGAAACCTTTAGCTGAGCAAGCATTAAATAATCAAGATACTGATAATAGAATTGATTTTGTACCAGCACGTTTTGAAAAAACTTTTAACCGTTGGATGGAAGAAATCAGAGACTGGACGATCTCTAGACAATTATGGTGGGGACATCAAATTCCAGCGTGGTATCATAATGAAACAGGTGAAATTTACGTAGGTGAAGAAGCTCCTGACAATCCAGAAGAATGGACACAAGATGCTGATGTATTAGATACATGGTTCTCAAGTGCTTTATGGCCATTTTCAACTTTAGGTTGGCCAGACGTTGATGCTGACGATTTCAAACGTTACTTCCCAACCAATGCATTGGTTACTGGGTATGATATTATCTTCTTCTGGGTCGCACGTATGATATTCCAAGGCTTAGAATTTACAGGTGAGAGACCATTTAATGATGTATTATTACATGGCTTGGTACGTGCTGAAGACGGCCGTAAGATGAGTAAATCATTAGGTAATGGCGTTGATCCAATGGATGTTATTGATGAATATGGTGCTGATAGCTTGAGATATTTCTTAGCGACAGGCTCATCACCTGGTCATGATTTACGTTATTCTACGGAAAAGGTTGAATCAGTTTGGAATTTCATCAATAAAATTTGGAATGCAGCAAGATTTAGTATCATGAATATAGGTGAATCATTTAATGTTGATGATGTTGATCTTTCAGGCAATTTATCATTAGCAGATAAATGGATCTTAACACGCTTAAACGAAACAATTGCCAATGTTACAGAACTTAGTGAAAAATATGAATTTGGTGAAGTTGGGCGTGCATTGTATAACTTTATTTGGGATGAATTCTGTGATTGGTATATTGAAATGAGTAAAATACCAATGAACGGTGAAGATGAAACTCAAAAACAAGTGACAAGATCAGTATTAACTTATGTATTAGATAATACAATGAGAATGCTACATCCATTTATGCCATTTGTTACTGAACAAATTTGGCAAAACTTACCACATCATGGTGAAACAATTGTCAATGCAGCATGGCCAACAGTTGACGAATCACTTATTTTTGACGACAGTAAAGAAACAATGCAACAACTTGTTGAAATTATCAAATCTGTAAGACAATCTAGATTAGAAGTAGATACACCGTTATCAAAGGCTATTCCAATCTTTATTCAAGCAAAAAATGAAAACACAAAGGAAACATTAGTCAATAACTCTAATTATATCGACAGATTCTGCCATCCAAGCGAACTAACGATTGAAACTTCAATTGAAATACCTGAAAAGGCAATTACATCGATTACAACAGCTGGTGAAGTTGTATTGCCGTTAGAAGGACTCATTGATATGGATAAAGAAATTGCTCGTTTAGAAAAAGAGCTAGATAAATGGCAAAAAGAATTAGATCGCGTAAATAAGAAATTGGCAAATGAAAATTTCGTAAACAAAGCACCTGAGAAAGTAATCAATGAAGAACGAAATAAACAAACAACTTATCAAGAAAAATATGATGGTGTTAAGTTACGAATTAAACAATTAAAATCATAGGAGTCCTAAACATGAATTACCTTGACAGCTTATATTGGATACATGAACGAACTAAATTTGGTATCAAACCAGGCGTTAAACGTATGGAATGGATGCTAGAACGACTGAACAATCCACAATTTAATATAAATGGTATTCATGTTGGTGGGACAAATGGTAAAGGTTCTACAGTGGCTTATTTAAGATCAGCGTTAGTTGATAATGGATATGAAGTTGGAACCTTTACTTCACCATTTATTGAAACGTTCAATGAAAGAATTAGTTTGAATGGTGTTCCAATCAGCGATGACGAAATTGTTGAACTTGTTCAAAGGGTTAAACCTGTTAGTGAATTATTAGAAGTTGAGACGGATTTAGGAACGGCCACTGAATTCGAAATCATTACTACGATGATGTTTTTATACTTTGGTGAACTACATCCCGTCGATTTCGTAGTAATAGAAGCAGGGCTTGGAATTAAAAATGATTCAACAAATGTATTTAAACCAATATTATCAATTTTAACGAGTATCGGCTTGGACCACACGGACATTTTAGGTGACACATATGCTGATATTGCAAGAGATAAAGGTGCAATTGTTAAACCTGAAACGCCTGTTATTTATGCCGTTAAGAATGAAGACGCATTGCATATTATTCGTGAATTGGTTGAACAGCAAAGTGCTGACGGAATTGAATTCGAAAGAGATATAAGTATTATTTCAGAAGACGAAGAATTTACTTACCGTTATAAAGACTATGAACTAGAAACATTGATGCTTAATATGTTAGGTGAACATCAAAAGGAAAATGCTGCACTTGCCATTACTGCTTTAATTGAATTAAATGAAGCGGGTATTGTTGATTTAGACTTTAATAAAATGATTGATGGTATAGAATCTGTAACTTGGACAGGTAGAATAGAACAGGTTAAAGAATCACCATTGATGATTGTTGATGGCGCACATAATAATGAAAGCATTGAAGCATTGATTGAAACGATTAGAAATTATTATCATAGAGATAAACTCGATGTATTGTTTGCCGCAACTAAAGGTAAGCCAATCACTTCTATGGTTGATCAATTGAAAGAAATCACAGAAACCTTTTATGTTACGGACTTTGACTTTCACAAAGCGTTAGATAAACAAACCATTTTTGATGAAATTAAGGTAGATGATAAAGTATTAGTCGATGATTGTGTACGCTTTATTGAAAATTATGAAGGGGAAGGCCTGCTGATTACAGGTAGCCTTTACTTTATAAGTGAAGTTAAAGCAAAAGTGACATTTTAATTTTAAGTATTTAAAGCGAAATGCTAGTTTAAAGACTACAATTTGTTCAAAACAAATAACTAAATAACTAGAGTCCAGAACATAACGTTTTTGGATCTTTGAAAAATGGCAATTTCTATTTTAAATAATATAGGAATTGTCTTTTTCATTTTTAAAATTATGACTAGTTTGTTGCACTATTACTTTTCATATATTGAATAATACGAAAATAATGGCAGTTTAATTTTTGACTTTGTTTTATAGTTCGAGTCGATATTTAAATCAAACGCAAAACTGTCATAAAGCCAAAGCTTTTGTTTAAAATAGGTTTTGAAATATACTTAGTTCAAAATGCAGACTATTGTTTTTAATAATTTTATTGTGAAACATAATTATTCGAAAGTATTTTGACGAGATGCTTAAAGTAGCACTAACAGTCGAAGACCGAGATAGAGAAATACACTAAGTTTGTGAGCGAATAATTCAAAATATATATAAAGCACTCAGATAAATTGAAAACAATTATCTGAGTGCTTTTTTCTAGGAATCATATATATGTTATTGTTGTTAAATTTGAAATAGACTATTTCGTTACATCTTTGTCTCATATCTTTCATTCTGTTAACCTTTGTAAGAAATTATCTATAAACAATTTGTTAAAATCATATAGGTCTATAAAGAAATTGTGTCCCGCATCACTAAAGACGGTATAACTTGATTTAGGAAATGACGTAAAGAAATCTACTTGATCTTGATAACCAACGACATTATCATATTTACCTAGTAATAGAGTAATAACAGTATTGTTGGCAATATTTATGTCTTCTTCAAAGCTAAATTTGTAATATTTATCATTGTCTCTTCTAATATTATCCATAAATGGTTCGTCAGCGCTCTGATATCCAGGCACTATCGTATTTATATAATAATCCCACGTTTTTTGATTGATTCTTGTAGTCGTATCGAGATAGTCAGCTAAATAATCACTTTCTTTTGGTAAATCAAAATGTTGATCAATGATCTGCTTTCCTTCTGGTATGCGTCTTTGTTTATCTTCTGCATAGACTACTGGACACGTTAAATATAGTCCCGCAACTTTTTCCTGTAATTTATGTGCTAAGCCAATACTTAAATAACCGCCATAAGAATGACCGACTAATGCTAAAGGCTCAGTTAAATTTAAAGCATCAATAAACTTCACTATGTACGCTAACATTTCATCAGAATTTGTAATATTAGGTGTGGATGGGGATTCGCCCATACCAGGCAAGTCTAGGTAAATTCTTTGAAATTGTTGATTATCCTGCAATAATGGTTCATAAATTTTATCCATACTATCAATGTTAAGTGCATTACCATGAATGAATAATAAAGGTCGACCTTCGCCATATATTTTATAGTTTAATGATATATCGTTTATTTTAATTTTCATCAAAGTCCCCCTTTAAAGTAGGTGATTATTTAGCATTATAGCACTTAGAAATAATTTGCAAAACAAAATAGGTTTTAATATTCTGAAATTTCAAAATATAACATCATTAAATTTGAATTAAAAAGAAATATCTATACAATAAGAGATACTTAAAATATATAGGTAGGTGCAAATATGAAGTCTATGGCAAAAATAACGGCACAAGGTGCTTACGTGCCTGAAAAAGTGTTGACTAACTCAGATTTTGAAAAAATAGTTGAAACTACAGATGAATGGATACAACAAAGGACTGGTATTATTGAACGTCGTATAACTGCTGATGATGAACACACGAGTGATTTAAGTTATAAGTCAGTGCTTGATCTACAACAACGTTATAATGTAGACCTTTCTGATGTTGATTTAATAATTAATGCAACGATGACACCAGATTATAAAACACCCAGTGTTGCTTCTTATGTTCAAAGTAAATTAGGTCTAAAAAATTGTGGTGCGATTGATATTAATGCGGCCTGTGCAGGATTTACATATGCATTAAACTTAGCAAATGGTATGATCACATCTGAACAAAATAAAAAGGTACTAGTCATTGGTGCAGAGTCATTATCTAAAGTTACAGATTATAGTGATAGAAGTACATGTATTTTATTTGGAGATGGCGCAGGTGCATTTCTAGTTGAGTTTGATAGTGAAACATCAAGCTTTATAACTAGTAAATCAGGTTCCGATGGAGATAAAGCATTGAATCTATATTGCTCTGATTTATCACAAGAAATGTTTGATGAGTCGTTGGATAATCCAGAATACATTGTACAAAATGGTCGTGGTGTATATAAATGGGCTGTAGGTAATATACCCAGCATAATTGAACAAACTATGATGCAGGCCAATTACAATATTGATCAGTTAAATTGGTTTGTGCCACATAGTGCAAATGCGCGTATGATTGAATCCATTTGTAATCGTGCCAACATACCATTAGAAAAGGCCTTAATGAGTTTACAATATTTTGGTAACACTTCTTCAGCAACCATACCTTTAGCTATTGATTTAGCAGTAAAACAAGAGAAAATTAAAAAAGATGATTTACTCTTATTAGTTGGTTTTGGTGGTGGTTTGTCTTACGCTTCAACTTTAATAAAATGGACACTTTAACAAATATTAAATTTAGCTAGTTTATTCATTTATTGACAACAATTTTATAGAATTTAAGGAGAGATAATGGGCGATTGGTTGGCCTGTTATCTCTTGTTTTTTAACTGCTGTTTTATGTTTGGCAATGGGTTTGTTTTTCTCATGGATTTTTAAATATATATACAATCATATATTGTTTCGTTCTTTAAAATATAATTTACAAAAATGTAAACTAATTTTAAGAATGTCGTTTATTTTTTATAAATTAGGAAATAAAATATATAAAAACTAATTATGGCAACCTAAATTTATACTTTGTTTATTTATATAGATTAAATAAATATTATATAGTATTATATAATTAGTCGATGATAATAATTGATAATTGGGGAATTAGTTATAACTTGAGAAATTGTAAATTTTAAAGGGGAGTTTTTAACAGATGCGGATAAACATACTCGGATACAATATTTTCTCTAAAGGTGGCACATCGAGAAGTAATATAAACTTAATCAAAACCTTTTTAGAAAAAGGACATATAGTACAGTACTTTAACAGTCAACCATTTGAAGATAGTGATATAACAAGACTGATTATTCATGAAGATATAAGTTCAGCAAATTTCACAATATTTAGTAGTCAATATGAAGCTAAATTATCGACTGGGGACATTTTAATCATTACGCGTGAAGATTTATTTAAATATTCACGAATTATAAAACAACATAATAAAGAAATTAAAATTGTTGGCGAGATACATGGCCCACTTGAATACATAAACGACGAAATTGATTTGGCATTAGATTCAATAGATTGTATCAGAGTGAGCACTGAATCAATAAAGAAAAAGTTCCAAGAAAAATATAATTATGATGCAGTATTTAATAAATATGTAAATGCACAACATATCGATATAAATTGTAAGCCTGCGAATACCAAGCGCAATTTGTTGATTAAGTCTCGTTTTGAAGATGGTATTAAAGATATTTCGTATGTTATAAAACTAATTAATTATATTAAGAAAAATACATATAAGACAGACATTCAATTATATATTGTTGGATACGGACCATCTGAGAATTTATATAAAAATTTAGTAGCATACTATAACTTACAAGATAATGTGCATATTAATGAAAAGGAACCCCTAAATTATGTATATGTTTCTACATCTCCTTATGAAACATTAGGATACTCTATATTGGAAACAATTGGAATTGGTAACCAAGCCTTGATATATGCAGGTAATGATAACGTATTAAAAGAAATTTACGAAAAATATCATGGCATATCATTTTTAACTAAACATTTTCAAAAAGATAGTGAAAAGTTAATAGCTGTGTTAGATGGTAAGTATACGAAAGCGCAACGAAATGAAGATATAGAAAACTTGAAACTTGATTTTACTAATGAAAATTACGCAGATGATTACTTGAAAAAAATTAGTAAAATGAAGGTTAAACAGGCAAAAGAACATAAATTACCAATTTATAAATTTAAGAAAAAAAGAACTCATGTCAATAAAATACAAAAGTTAGATCGAAAGCGTGATTTGTATGAACAATTAAAGAAAACAGCGATGTTTAAATTATTATTAAATAATAATATCTTCTTTAATAGAATGAAAAAAATGTATAACTTTAGAAAAGAACGCTTAGAACGCAAGTTAATGGAAGGTATTGAACCAGATAGTAACAAAGTGTTCATTGAATCATTCCATGGTAATAACTTTAGTGGTGACCCTAAATTTTTAGCTTTAAAAATTAAAGAGCAATACAAAAATAAAAAAATCTATGTTAGTTCAGTTAATTCTTTAGTAGATATTGAAGTTAGAAATGCAGGTCTCATTCCGATTCGGTTCGGTAGTACAATTTATAAAAAAATTTTCCGATCATGTAAATATGTCTTTATGAATGGAAATTCCTTAGACAAAGTTTATAAACATAAAAATCAAGTTTTTATACAAACTTGGCATGGATTTCCATTAAAGAAAATGGTTAACGACTTAGGAGATAAGAAAGAAAAACAATTGCAACTTAACAAATTCATTCCACGTATGAAAAAATGGGACTATTTAATTACTGCCTCGAATTTAAACACATTATTATTAAAATCTGCCTTTAAATTAGAGAAAAATGAAAATTTAACAGTATTAGAATTAGGGTCTCCACGCAACGAATACTTGATTAATCACAATACGGAAACGGAATGGCTAAGAATTCAACGCAAATATTTATTTACAAATGATAAAAATATAAAATATGTCTTATATTGTCCTACATGGAGACAAGGCGAGAGAGAGAGTCTAACGCAAATTGATTTAATTGAATTATTAAATCAACTACCAAAAAATTATAAAATTATTGTCAAACTTCATCCAAATGAAGCACGATTAAGAAATAAATATAATGCATTAGATGCAAGGATACATTGTTTTTACAATGAGTTTGTAGATATCCAAGAGTTATATATTTTATGTGCTGCCATGATTACTGATTATTCATCGACAATTTTTGATTATGCACATTTAAATAAACCCATTTTCTTACTACAAGAAGATAATTCACAGTATAAGCAAGATGTTGGGTTTTATTTTGATATTAATGAAGTAGGGCGTTTTCCTGAAGCGGCATTAAATGAAACGAAATTAGCAAGTCAGTTAACTCGTGTAGGTGCTATTGATTATAGTCAAATGATTAGTCGATTAATGAAAAATGATAAGTCTGACAGTTCGGAAAATATATTAAAATATATCTTCACGGATAATATTGAAAAAAGTGGGTAAATCATCATGATAGAAAATAAAATTTTCAAATTAAATGATAAGATACCATTTAGAAACCAAAAGCGTATTATGATAGACACAGGTGATGCTGAAAATTATATACAAAAAGCAAGAACTTCAGCTGAAATATATGGAAAATATATAGAACTACTTAAACAAGATTATATTTTGTATTTTCATGAACATACTGTTTCAAAGTTTTATAAGCGTACACACGTTGAAGCACTATTTCAGCGCAAAGATTTGATTAGGCATCATGATATTTTCTATACATTAGATGTGCCTCAAGGTAGAAAATGTAACAAATTCGAATCCGAGAAATTATTAGTATTATTTACATGCATGCCAAACGCACAGAATTACGATAGTTCATTAATACCAAAACGTATGTTTCCTAAATTCTTTGATGGTATTGAACGAAATTTAATGAAAAATATAAATACCATGCGTATCATGGATTTAAATGCTTCTCATGGCTCGCATTATATCAATACTGTTAATAATGACACATTTGAAGATGATATAGTCAGTGCGATTCGTCAAGTACAGAAGGAACTAGATATTTCAGACGAAAACACTGTATTATATGGGGCTTCAAAAGGTGGTACGGGTGCATTGAATTATGGTGCAAGACTAGATTTAAAGTGTTTAGCAGTTGATCCGATTATTAGTACAGAAGAGTATAATCTGTCTGATGAACATTTTTTAAAACATATTAGAGAAGAAGATTTGAGTAATAAAATAAATCAATATTTGGCGAATGGGAGTAACCAAAGTAAATATGTGATCAGTTCAGAGAATGTAGTATTTAACTTTGCAAAAGCACAAGAAATAAAGGGTGATAATCTACAGTTAATTAATAAGAAAGACACACATATTACAGCTCACCCCGAAGTATCAAGAAATACCGTTCCAGAACAAATGACAATTTTAAATATGCTTTTTTCTGGAGAAACATTGATAAAATAATAAAAATGAGCGCCGCAGTGATAATGACTGAGGCGCTTTAGTTTAGTTGTGATTAAAGCAACAAGTAAGAGGTGTTAAAATGTTAGAAACTGATAGGTTACTCATTGTAAAACCATCTTTTCAGTATACGCAAGAACTATTTGAAATTCATTCCAATATTTCCAGTACACTATATACTCCAGCCGGTAAGCATAATACAATTAATGATACTAAGTTAATGATAGAGTACTGGTTAGCAGATTGGAACAATTTTGGATACGGCTACTTTTTATTTTTAGATAAATCTTCAAATGAATTGATTGGTAGTGGAGGTATTAAAAATATCCATTTAGATCAAAGTAAAGTACTCAATTTATATTATCGACTACACCCTGAATCAACGGGTTATGGATATGCTTATGAAGCAATGCAATCAATTATTGAATGGATATATAGTATAGTCACAAAAGATTTAACAATGCTCATTAGAACAGATAAACACAATCATAAATCAATAAAATTAGCTGAAAAATTAGGGTTTATCAATGATAAAAAATATGATGGTTATATAGCCAAAGATGATATTTTTTATTTTAGAGATAGATGAATATAGCATTTTATAACGAAATCCATAAAGTTTGTAGCGATATATTTAATAATGATATACAATATTAATATAAAGTTATTAAAATAACTGTAATAGAATGAATAGTATTATAGAATGCTTAGTTATTAAACTTTAGTAATATTATAAATTATCAATAAAAAAGTTGTTGATGATGTTCAACGACATAGAGAAAAGAAGGTATTAGCTTGAATAGCTATAGTTGGGCAAACTTATTTCCTGTATTATGTTTAATAATTTCGATAATTATACTGATTGTAAATATCATTATTATTAAATATTTAAATCATTAAATGATGTATATTTTAGATATGCTATGGACTATTCAGTAGCTAGTTAATATCATTCTTCATTAATTTATAAAAGTTAAAACAATATTCAACTCTAGTATGATTTATGATACTTTCGATTGATAGCAAATAGTAGCTTAAATAAGCATTAATTATTTTAAAGGCAGAAAATGATAAGTAATAATAACTAAAATAATTAAAACAACAGAGAATAGTGCGCTAGGGAGTGAAATAATGAGCGTAACATCAATAATCATAATAGCCTTTATTTTGACAATTTTAATTAAAGTATTGAAAACTATTCTACACTTTTTAATTACTATTATTTTTGCTGTTTTCTACATATATTTTCTAGTGAAAGTTATGACTTGGTTAATCGTCAACTCAAGTTGATATTTACGAATTGATAGCAATTACAATGACATCTAACATTAGAGATTACAATAATAGGAGTTTTGAAGATGAAGAAAGTTATAGGTTCGATTACATGGATGGTTGTATTAGCTTTAGGAATGACATTATTTCTAGGGTTCCCCATTGGAACGATAATAGGGATAATTTTAGGTGCAATGATCAGTAAAAAATTTACCAAAGAAACATAGGTTAGGGTGATTTAATGTATTATGAACAAAATAAAGTTCCGACCGAAAAAGAATTAAAGGAATTATATTATTCTGTAGGTTGGTTTAATTACTTAACAGATGAATTTGCATTAACAACATTACTGAATCAATCAAGTTTCTTTATAACAGTTAAAGATAATGAACAATTAAAAGGATTGATACGTGTGATTACAGATGACATTTCAATTGTATATATCCAAGATTTAATTGTGTTACCAGCATATCAACGCCATGGTATTGGTAGTGAGTTATTGAATCAGGTATTGAATAGCTTTCAACATATAAGACAAATTGTATTATTAACGGATAATGAACAAGCAAAAAGAAAATTTTATGAAAAATCAGGATTATTTGAAGTGTCACAGAATAATTGTTTGGGTTTCATGAAATTAAATACAAATTAAATATTTAATAAGTCAGACCATCAATAACACACTTATTGATGGTCTTTAATTTTTATAGTTACATTTAAACAATTTGGAGGTTAAATGATGAATGAACAAGTTTATGCATGGGTAAAAATAACTCGCGATATAATATTAAGTCAATGTTCTCAATTGACTGTTGATGAGTTAAATAAGGAATTTAATATTGGATTGAAAAGCATTAAACACACATTAGTTCATATAGCAGGTTGTTATCATGCATGGTTAGGGTCTTTTATCCTTCGTAATACAGATACGCCATTATTTTCATTGCAGCAAATTAATGATTTGAATTTTGATGATATTATTAGTTACTTTGAGCAAGCTGATGCTTATGTAGATCAAATATTAAATTTGAGCCATCACGACTTATCAGAAATAGTTCTGAAACAAGTACCTTGGAAACAAGATGACACATGTCATGAAAATTCGGCATATCAATTATTTGTACATTCAGTAACACATGAGTTTCATCATAAAGGACAAATTGTATCCATGTTACGTTTGTTAGGATATGAAGTGGAAAGTACGGATATTCTAAATATTAGATAGGATTAACTTGTAAAGAAAGAAGGTTTAATATGGTTAAGAGGATAGAAGTTTTAAATTATATCGCAACTAAATATCAAATCGATCCTGATTATCCATGGAACAGATATGAAAATTATGCAGTATGTAGACATAAAAGTAATAACAAATGGTTTGTATTAATTATGGATATTACAGCTGATAAAATTGGATTAAGTGTGGATAATAAGATAGATATATTAAATATAAAAGTTGAGCAAGCATTTATTGGTTCACTGAGACGCAAAAAAGGCGTTTATGAAGCCTATCACATGGATAAGTCAAATTGGGTATCAATTAACTTAAGTGAAATAACTTCAATAGATGAAATTGCTAATTGGATTGACGATAGTTTCGATTTAACTTGTTAATGGTTGAGTAATTAAAAAAATATTAATTATTTCTATGTGTTTTGATGATATATTCAATAACTGAGAATTGTCTTAACCCAAGAAGGACAACATGCTATATTCAAAGTAGGGGGTAATAGCTTGTTGTATCAACTCATACTTTGTCCAATGTTATTTAGTTTTTTATATCAACTGTGCCATATAGAATCACTGTCATTTAAATATTTCAAATCAAGATCCCGTTGTGATTATTGTAATAAAGTATTAGACTTTTACTGTTTAATTCCGATAATAAGTTATATTTTATTAAGAGGTAAGACGCGGTGCTGCAAACATCGATTGAGTTTAACATATATCATAGGAGAGTTACTATCTCTGTCGCCATGCTTGCTACTTACTTCCAGTCATTTGCCAATCACTTTAACTACTTATTTATTAAATTTCATTTTTCTATTAGTTTTGTCGATTTGTGATTACGACAATTACGCTATACCGTTACATGTAGTTGTAATATATATCATTTGTGCCATTTTTCTTTGTGAAGTGCATTTCATAAACTTTTTGATTATATCTACTATTTTACATTGTTTATTCTTTATTTTTAAACAAGCGATAGGGTATGGTGACATCTTAATATTTTCCCTGCTATCATTTATACTGCCACTTCAAGTGTTTTTTCTAACATTACAGTTAACTTTTATAATAGCAGGTATGCTGACATTGATATTGATGATGCTTCAGCGACGTAAGATCAATAAAGTGCCCTTGATTCCTTATATTTTACTTGGTTTTATTACTGCTAACTTAGTTACTTCATTTTTCAAGATTCCCTCGATATTTTAATACTCAAATATTATTTAATTGTGCGATTGATTATAATGCTTTAATCCAGACATTTTTGCAGAAGTCTTTGCTTAACTCTGTGTTTAGTAATTACTACACCTGTATCTTTAAATCCTAATGATTTATAAAGTTTATAGGAAACATCGTTACATTCATTCACAACCAATGCAATATGATGCATATTTGGATAATTCCTTTTTATATACACATTTAAAGACTTTAAGCATGATTTTGCATACCCTTGTCTTAAATAGCGCTTGTCAGTGGAAAATGCTCTGAAAAAAATCGTTGAATGATTTTCAGTAGTAAAGTGTTGAGCATATTCACTTTCATATTGTAAAACAAAGAATGAAACAAGTTGTTTATTATGATTGAAAGCCATGATACAGTGCAGATTGTTATTCGTTTTTGCCTTCTCTATATGATATAAAGGTGACTTTGGGAAGTGAATATGATCTTGTTGTAATTGAAAGTTTCGAATAATAGATAAATAGTTATTGTTATATTTGATTAACTGCATAAAAATCGCTCCTTAAGTAAAATGAAAAATGGTATTCAAGCTAATAATTCTGGAGAATAAATTGTATGCTTTATAAATAGAGGGAAAATTCAGATAATTTAAATACTAAAGCATCAGTTGTCTATGATGAACATGATTTTTAAAATATACTAATTATAACTATAAATGTATATAAATACAATGGACTATTTCAATATTTTCATTTTTAGAGCATAAAGTATAAAATTTAAAAGCGAATATAGAACTTGTGTGAAGTAAAATGAATGATAAAGTTAAATGAGTATTTTTTAATAAACAATGAAAGGGGTTGTTATCGTGAGTGAACTAAATAGCATTGTACTATTTAAAGAAATCGACAGAGCTATATCATCATTCAATGTACAGGAAATACATGAAGAATGTTGGAATAAAGAATATGAATCAATAAATTTATCTATAAATAAAATATCTATCAAAAGTCGCTTAGCAAAGAAAACACCTAAAAAGACGGGCTATTTTCTAGCTTTATGGAAAAAAGCTCAAGAAAATATTAATGTGCCATATCAATATGAGGAATTTAAAGACTTGCTAATCGTAAATATATTAGATGAGCAGTATAAAGGTCAATTTGTATTTCCGAAAACAGTATTGGCAAAACACAATGTGTTGTGTACCAATAAAGCCAAAGGTAAAATGGCATTTCGTGTTTATCCTTCATGGGAAAAAAATTTAAATACTTCAGCAACAAAAACACAAAAATGGCAATCTCCATATTTTATTGACTTAACACATACCATAGATAAAGGTAAAGTGAATTATTTATACTTCGGTAGTAAGGAAAGTTAAGCCATTTTGTAATATTACTTATATTCTGAAAAAACTATTATTTAAATTTTCTGATATTTAATATAAAATAAATAATGTAAGTAAGTATGGGAAACTTACTTGCGTTAATTCTCAGACATTCTATTTATAAACATATCTGTATTCTTAATTTTATCCATACCGTTTTATGATTAATGAAAAAATTTATGTTTAAAAGCTGTAAGTTACTCAGGCTTACAGCTTTTTTATGTCTTATTATATTGGAAAACTTATTAATCTATTTTATAATTAAATTGTGAAACTGATTAACGGAGTAAATATTATATTTTGTGATAAGTGCAAATTTTTTTAATTGAGATAACACTTTTATTTAATAAAATTAGTTGTAAAATCATACATATTTTTATTAAAAGAAAAGGTGATATATATGACTATAATTGATATTAAAGAAAAATTGTTAAATAAGAAATGGGATATAACGGATTTAATTTTTCTATTGCTATTTATTGTATTGGCTTGTACTTTTCTGACACCAATTTTGGGTGTGCCAATAGGTATTATTGTTTATTTATTGCTATTTTTAGATGATGAAGATGATATTACTGATGAGATTGAAACAATGAATCAACAAATAGATAAAAAAAGGACTGAAAAAAATTGACTCAATTAACTAAACTATTGGATGGAATGGCGTGGGTTTGTGTGGCTTTACTCTTTTCTAAATATGCGATTCATTGGGCAAATTTGATGTTTGATTGGCATTTACGATGGTATTTCTTAGAGAATATACCATATTTAGCACTAATTCTATTTATCTTAATGTTCATATTTGCTATTCCTTCTGAAATGATAAAAGATAAGCAAAAAGAGAAAAATGATAACAGTAAGGAAATAAATTAACATTGAAAATTGAATACATATTATTTAAGCAGATTAAGTGTTAAATATAATCTGTTTATTTTTATAAATTAATTTAGAGAGATTTTAATAATTGAAATTTATAGATTAGGGTACGATTAAAGTACAGATTGATCAATACAATAAAATTTTAATATAAATAAGGATTGTTTGTTATGAATGTTTTAGGCATCATAGTCAGTTTGTTGGTAATTGTTACTTGGATATTGGTAATAATGGAATATAAAAAAGGAAACAAAGATAAATTAAGAACGCGTTTATTATTGTTAATGGCATCAATTTTAACTTTATGTATGCTATTTTTACGTTATTACACTTAGACCCTTTTTAATCCAAAATAAGATATATATGATATGTAAATTTTACTAAATGAACTTCAGAATAATTTAAAATGAAACGTCAATTTCTATTGGAATTATCTAGAAATTGACGTTTCGTTTTGTCCGTGAACTGCTTATTTCTTTCGATTCTTGTATTCTTTTTCATAATATCTAATAGTATGCGCAGGAATTTTCATTTTTTCAGATGCTTCTTTAATCGTATATGCCATAGTGACACACCCTTTCTAAACAATAAGATAAAATTTCTGGTTTTTACTTGCCTTAAAGTTGACTTCAATGTGTATAGTAGCAATATATCACGTTGAAAGGAAGTTATATTATGAATGCGAATAATAAATTTGTACTAATAACAGGCGCGAGTTCAGGGTTAGGTTTTGAACTTGCAAAACTTTTTGCTAAAGATGGATATGATGTTGCGATGTCGGGGTCAAGCGACTGAATATTTGAATCTGCAAAGCTTATAGAGCAATTAGGTGTTGAGGCATATCCATATAAAGTTGATGCATCCAAATTTGATGGGGGATAAGGATATTGGAATTTTGTCGAAGAAAAAAATCGAAAAATTGATGCTGCAGTATTAAATGTTGGAATTAGTTTAGGTGGTGCATTTTTAGAAAATAAATTGGAAGATGAATTACGCTTAATAGATATTAATATTTCAGGTACTGTTCATATGGCTAAAAGAGTTGCACATCATATGGCAAAAAACAAGTCGGGGGATATATTACTTGTTTCATCACTTTCTGCTACACTGCCAACACCATATGAAACAGTCTACGGTCCTTCGAAAGCGTTTGGATTTATGTTTGCTGAAGCTTTAAGGGAGGAATTAAAGACGAAGAATGTAAATATAACAGCAATGTTACCAGGAGCAACCAATACAGAATTCCATCATAATGCAGGCATGGATAACACATTTTTTGGTGATGAAAAGAATAAAAATGATAAAACAATTGTAGCTATACAAGGTTATGAAGCACTCAAAAATAAACTAGATCATGTAATCTGTGGAGATGAAAAAACAATACAAGAAGCTAAAGAAAATCGAACAACACCAGAGGCAGTAAAAGCAGCAAGACATGCACAAAAAGCGAAACCCGAATAAAAATTTAGGGTTATTAATTGAGTAGCTAAAAAAATGAAATCACATGTAAGATTAATGATGTATTTTGACATAAATTATAGTTTGGTAATGTTTAACAATAAACAAGGATATTATAAAGATAGGCAACTACTAGATTAATAAATCTTAGTAATTGCCTATTTCAGTGTTTATATTAGTGTTCAAGGACAGAAAGTCATAAATATATTTTGATGCTAATAACCTATCTTTTTAACTATTCGAGACTGCTAATAATTAGATCATTAATTTTTTGCATTCGCATTAAATGTTCTAATCCCTGTGTATGTCCGTGTCCAAGATAAATTAATCAGGTATTAGATAAAAGCTCCTACCTTGGAGCAGGGAAACATGAACATTTAGAATTTATCGTTGAATATGTTGTTTCTGGAAATTTGGGTATGATTTATTATTGGCTTGAGACAAATGAAACTATAGGTGATACTGAAATAACATCACTTTCATTAAAAATGGGAGTAAGTAGTGGGTTACGATTATTAAAATAATTTGTGAGCATTAAAAAATATTAATTGTCGCACTTTAAAATGTTATGAATAAATAAAGAGTATATTTATAAAAATTAAAAATTAATTGGAAATAACATATATTTATTATATAATTAAGTTAGTTTGTTAACATATTGCATTTGCTTACGAAAATACAGGAGGTGTTTGTATGTCACCCAAAATATTAATTGTACTTTTAATCATATTTTATCCAATTATAATTAAAAAGGCTAAAAGCCGACAAAATAGCACATTTTCTGACTTTCCAAACAAAAGAAATTAATTATTCACTCTTAAGCAATATAAAATAGAATATACATATTGATTTGGAATTGGAAATGGCTTTTTGAAGTGAAATATCTGAAAATTATAAAAATAAAACCGAGTGAAAGTCTTACTTCCTTATATGAATATGAAGAATTATAATATCTTTGCTTTTTATATTGTAGGAAGTTAATTTGCTTAATTCATATTGCTTTGAATTTAATTTCATCAATGAGGTATTCTACAAGGGGTTTTAATCTTGAATAAACGTGTATTAAGTGGGCTTAAAGTAGGGTTAACAGTACTACTTTGTGTGATTCTAGTAGTACTAATTTTAAATTATATCGGTGTTGATATAGATCAACATAGGATATGGAACAACTTAGGAGATTTAGGTTTAATTAATATTTTTGTGAATAAGGAATTAAATGGTCTAATTATTTTAGGGCTTATTTTAATTATCTTATCCTTTGCATTTGGATACAATTATCCAAGTAACAAGAATTAATTATATAAGATAGTAATACTTATATTTGGTACATATGTAGTTTAAAGTTTCTTAAATGACAGGAGAATTAGCATCAATTTAAAATACAGATTATTAGAAGAAAAAGTTGCATCAATGATTGTATTAACGCATGCGCTTATTTGGATAGTTATGCTCTTCTTTTTGCCAAATGATATCGTTATGCAAAAGAAGAGTGATGGTAGTATTTCATACACGCTACCAAAACAAATAGCAGCAATATTTTGTATAATCATCGCAGTCATAGTTTACATATTATGTTTGTTACCTAAAGTGGAACACGGAAAAGTTACGAATAATTATCAAGACCACTTCGTCATTATTTCTATACAGATAATGATGCTCATCGTCAGTGTTTTTATAATTATAAATGCGCTGATACATTGATACATATTGTTTTATGTTGTGGTGTATTTGGTTTTTTAGATAATATTTTTCAATTAAAGCAAATAATCATAAATGGTTTTATGGAATGAATCAAATGAAGATATTTTTATTTATATTAATATGTGGTGTACTCAGTTACTATAAATTGCAATCAAAGAAAGCAAAATAACTTTACTTATACATAAGGGAGGGATGAAATGGAAAAGTATATTAGTTGGATTCCATATATGTTGATTTTATCGTTAGGATTTTGTTACTCTCACGGATTAATTACTGGTATTGCAATTTCAGTTGTGGTTGGATCTTTAATAGGAACAACTGTTGATATGGATAAAAAAAGAAAGTTGAGAAACGTTAAATAAGAGTAGGACTATTTTTAACTTTTGTGAACTGTATTGTTTTAATAAAATTATTTTAAACTGAGTTAATGAAATATTTGTTGTAATAACAAATTTTGAAAGACTTAATCACAACGATTAAGTCTTTTTTGTTATGCGATAATATAAAAACATAAACAATGTTTAAGATTTATTGTATCTGAGGAGTTACGATTATTGAATTGGGATATATATGTTTAAATGATTTAGAATATGAAGAATTGGTTTATATTATGCGTTTTGCACCAGTGTTTATTTATGCAGCTATTTTTTAGCTTAACAATATTTTTTGACCTATTAAACATGCACTAATTAAGATCGTCCGTTTAACCTCCTAGGTGTTTGTTTTTTTAAAACGCTTTTATATTAACCATTATAGTATAGATTCTATAAACATATAGTATATAATTTTAAATCAATGTTTTGCATAAATAGAATAGCGTTATTCATATTTTTAATGCATGAAATTTTAAATTAATAGTTATCTGAATTTAAAATAATCACTTTTACCACTGTGTTAAAAGTTTAAAAGTGATATTTTTCTCTTAAATTTGTTGTGCACTTGTTATAATTAGTTTATACAGCAATAAAATTTTACAATGTATTTATTTTATAATCACGCGTTGATAGGCATTTGATTTTCATCTCCTTTAATTTCTTTAAATTTATAATATTCCTCATAAAAAGATCGTACATCGTTAATCAAATTTATCCTTATTATAATATCTAGTCTGTTTACACATCACTTCTATATATCATCTATTTTCCTAATGGAGGTCTAATTATTTGAAACTTAATGAATTAGCTACTACACAAAAGCCTAGAGAACGCATGTTAAGTGCGGGGGCTGCTTACTTATCTCATGCAGAGTTACTGGCCATATTGATTAATACAGGAAGAAAGGGTGCGTCTAGTCTTGATATTGCCAATGAATTATTGAAATCGGTCAGTAATTTAAAGGAATTAAAGTCATTATCTATAAATGATTTGAAGAAGGTCAAAGGAATGGGTATTTATAAATCGCTGATATTAAAAGCGGCGTTCGAATTGGGAGAACGTATGCATTCTGGTAGTGTGGAAGAGAAGATTCAAATTAATTCACCTAAGGATGTTGCAAATTATATGATGGCAAAAATGGAACATTTAAAGCAAGAGCAATTTGTAGTACTGTTTCTAGATTCTAAAAATATCGTATTTAAGCAACAGGTGATTTTTATTGGTACCTTAAATTCATCCATTGTTCATCCACGGGAAGTATTTTCTGAGGCAGTTAAGATTGCCGCTAATGCAATCATATTATTGCATAACCATCCTTCGGGGGATGTCACACCATCTCGTGAGGACTTAATTACGACTGAGCGTTTGCGTGAGTGTGGTGATATTATTGGTATCGATGTATTAGACCATTTAATTATTGGTGATCATTGTTATTTAAGTATGGTGGAAGCGGGCTACTTTGAGTAATTGATTTTTAGTTTGAGTATTTTTATTTTTGATGCGTATTGTTCAATTTTAATCGTTCCTCGCTTGTGATTTGAAGTTTTATTAAGAGATTGATTCATATGTAATTTTATTTACTGTTAATCGAATGTACGTATGTATGATAAATCTTTCTCGTTATTAAAGATTAAGGTATACTTGTATTGAATTGTGAGGAGGATTGCAAATATGGGGATAATTTTAATCATAGGTTTATTATTACCGATGATTTATGTAATGCAATTAACTAAAAATAAGCAACAAATTACTTGGAAAAAGACGGGTGTAGCTATTATATTAGCTGTCATAGGTAATTTAATCGTTACATTGATATATCAGCTTATACAACAATCTGGTGTTAATATATGGTTGGCACTCGGTAGTTCTATTATAGTTGCCATTGTATGGGCATTGCTCTTATGTGGGAGTTATGCAGCATATCAAATATTGTCAAATAGTATTAATAAATAGTGTTAAATATAGCTGTATATAAACCTTTTGTAAACAGTATATCTATAGTAATGGCATTAGTAGCACACATGTTTCAGCGTTTAGCATGAAGTTCAAGATGATATTAAGACTAATTTTGTTAGTATTTCTTTTTCACTAAACATATAACAACAATTTCAAAGAAAAATAGCGCTTAATTGACCATTGTCAAACTAAGCGCTAAAATTTTATTTTATGAAATTAAAATACATATTAAAGTTATCCATCAACCAAAGGATACCTTGATAGCCTAAGTATATACATAAGATGATGATACCGACATATATGATAAATCTTAGTAAGGATAATCCAACTCTAAATAGTAGAATTACTAAGAGCGCTAATAAAATAATTGAAATAAGACTCATAGATATATTCACTCCCTTTGTAACTCATTGTACTACATAATATATGCGTGTTGCATCGGTCTATAGTAAAGTTTTAAATACACCTATAGACTGATGTTTAAAGGTGTTAGATGGATTTATAATGTAAATGTTGAAGTAGGAGGATGGTTCATGCGGTTTATATTTAGTCTGATAAAAAATATTATAGCTGTCATTGCAATAATTATAATTGTGTTTTTCGCATTGAAATATGCCCCTTTTTTAAAGGATCAAGAATGGAATCCTGTCCATAATAATAGACCTCCTATGAGTGAAAACGCACCACCTGAAGGTCAATTAAATGGTGGGCAAAGGTATACGTTAGAGGAAAATGATTTATTAAATAACGTGCCGCTTAGTCAAACTAAAAATATGTTTAATTGGATTAATAAGAAGGAGTTTATGTCTGTATCTGGTATTGGCAGAATGGGATATAATGATAAATATTTAGCTGGTCAACGTGGTGACCAATTTATTATTTATAAATTTGGCTCTGATAGTATAAGAGTTTATAAAACAGAAATCGAGATGCAACAAGATTTAAATAAACTTGGACAACATATTGAGTTACGTCCACCGTCAAGTTTCGAGTAACACGTTTGAATTCTGTCATGAAATGCGTTAGCCTTATTATGAAAATAGTTAAAGGTTGGTGTATAAATTATGAGTGAACAATCTAAAGAAAAGAAAGCAGACGAACAAGCGAAAGCACAAAACTTGTTTGCACGTTGGCGTAAAGAGGAAACACTGTATAAAGAAGATGAAAAAGAAGAAAAAGCATCAGCTGAAACTGAAGATTCTGATGATAAAGCTTAATTTCAAAATAAATTGATACGTCTCTATGGTTAGAGGCGTATTTTTTATGCATAAAATTAAAGGTGGTCTCATTATTAGTCTATTGAATATAGTCATGTTTTATATTGAATGTTTCAGGGCACTATTTAATAGATATTGTTGTTTGAAATGTTATTTATTGTTTAATAGAAACTGGAATAAATTTTTATTCTACAATATTAGGGTTCGCGCTTTATTTCAGGCTATTTGTAATATAAAATGATATCAGAACATAAAATAGTAGGTTAATAGAGGTGTTTAGGTTGTCAAAGTTCTTTAAAAATAACAAAGCGATTGTTATTTTATGTGCAATCATAGTGTTTATAGCCTTGATTGGCGTATCTTTGCGCTCTCAATCGCAATCACCTGTAGAACAATATGTGGGTGATTCGGTCTCATTTGGGCAAAGAGTAGTAAGTTATCCTGTTCAATTTGTAACAGGATCTATTGGAAATTTGTTCTCTGGCAATAGTTCCGAGGAGCAAAGTAGTAAAATTAAGAAATTGGAAGCGGAGAACGAAAGGCTTAAAGGGGAGAATAAGAAATACAAAAAGGAATTAGATATTGATGATATTTCTAAATTTGATCCCATTTCAAGCACCGTTTTATCTAGGAATCCAGATCAATGGATGAATACCTTAGTTATCAATCAAGGTTCGAAAGATGGAATAGAAAAGAACATGGCTGTATTAACTTCTGAAGGTTTAGTAGGGCGCATCTCTAAAGTAAATCAATTTTCATCTCAGGTCGATTTGATATCCACGAACACACGATCTAACCGATTGTCTGTTAATATCCAACATAAAGGTAAAAATGTATTTGGACTCATAGACAATTATGATGAAAAAACAGACGAACTTGTGATTACGGATATCGATAATAAAGATAGTGTTAAAAAAGGAGATAAAGTAGTTACAAGTGGATTAGCTGATCAGCTTCCTAGCGGTATTTACATAGGTGAAGTGGAAAAAGTTCAAAAAGACGAATATGGTTTATCTAAAGAGGTCAAAGTGAAAACTGCAACAAATTTGACTGATTTAAATCATGTATACGTTGCTAAGAGAAATCCTTCCACAATACCAGATAATGAAAGCGGTGGTAATTAATGCGTTCACTGTATTATTTTCTAATTGGTATTGTGCTATTTTACATCGATACTGTAATCGGATTAGTAATTCCGATGCAAATTGGACAAAAGGATATTATTTTTGTTCCACATCTTACATTGATGTATATATTAATCATCTGTGTATACAGAAGTTTTAATGTTGCTATGATATTAGGTGCTGTACTCGGTTTGATTACGGATATTTATTTTGGAAGTTTCTATGGCTTGTATTTATTTGGTTATATATTACTAGTTGTGTTGATGGATTTTTTCTTTAGATCATTTTATCGAGACAAAGTCATGTTATTTATAGCTACTTGGGCTTCAATACTAGTGCTAGAAATTTATGTCGCTATTATATATGCAACTTTAGGATTGATACATTTTAATTTAGTAGATTTTGTATTATTTAGAATTTTACCAACATTATTATTAAACTTTTTATTATTATTAATTGTATTTCCATTAATCACAAAATTTTTGAGAAAAGTTCAAATCAAGATTGACAGTAAATAGTTGTGATGCTAAAATGCAGTAGTTGAGTAGTTTATAGCTACATACAACCGCTCAGATTCAGGTTCAAGTACAAGATTGTCACCTGTCTTTGGCGTGACTTAAATTATAGGAGGTGCAAAGTATGTTTGCTATTATTGAAACAGGTGGAAAACAAGTTAAAGTTGAAGAAGGTCAAGAAATCTTCGTTGAGAAATTAGAAGCAAATGAAGGAGATTCATTTACTTTTGATAAAGTCTTATTCGTAGGTGGAGACGCAGTTAAAGTTGGTGCGCCAACAGTTGAAGGTGCTACTGTTACTGCTACAGTTGAAAAACACGGTCGTGGTAAGAAAATCACTGTATTCACTTACAAACGTCGTAAAGACTCTAAACGTAAAAAAGGTCATCGTCAACCTTACACTAAATTAACAATCAACAAAATCAACGCATAATAATGATTTCAGTTGATGTTACACTGAATGATGCAGGTCAAGTTACTGACGTAGTTATGGATGGTCATGCTGATCATGGTGACTATGGTCATGATATTGTTTGTGCCGGAGCATCTGCAGTGCTATTTGGTAGTGTGAATGCTATTATGGGATTGACATCTGAGAAACCAGATATCAATTATAATGACGATGGCGGGCATTTTCATATTAGAAGTGTCGATACCAATAATGAACAAGCGCAATTAATTCTTCAAGCAATGTTAGTATCTTTACAAACAATTGAAGAGGAATATAAAGAAAACATTAGACTAAATTATAAGTGAGGTGCAACCAAATGTTAAAATTAAACTTACAATTCTTCGCATCTAAAAAAGGGGTAAGTTCTACAAAAAACGGACGTGACTCTGAATCAAAACGTTTAGGTGCTAAACGTGCTGACGGTCAATACGTTACTGGCGGTTCAATCTTATTCCGTCAACGTGGTACTAAAATCTACCCTGGTGAAAATGTAGGTCGTGGTGGCGACGATACATTATTCGCTAAAATCGACGGCGTTGTTAAATTCGAACGCAAAGGTCGCGACAAAAAACAAGTTTCTGTATACGCAGCAGCTGAGTAATTTTGTCAACGTTAACACCAGAAGTGATTACTTCTGGTGTTTATTTTTTGTCTTTATTTCTAGTTTTTTGAGATAATGCTATAATATATAAGAATTAAAAAAATAAAATGAATGAAAAAGAGGTGAAATCATGTTTGTCGATCAGGTTAAGATATCACTTAAAGCAGGTGATGGTGGTAACGGTATAACTGCATACCGTAGAGAGAAATATGTTCCGTTTGGTGGACCAGCAGGCGGTGACGGCGGTGATGGTGCTTCAATAATATTTGAGGTAGATGAAGGTTTAAGAACTTTATTAGATTTTAGATATCAAACGCATTTTAAAGCTAAACGTGGCGAAGGTGGCCAAAGTAGTAACATGCATGGTAAAAATGCTGAGCATTTAGTATTAAAGGTTCCACCAGGTACAATTGTTAAAAGTGTTGAAACTGAAGAGGTATTAGCAGATTTGGTAGAAGATGGCCAACAAGCTGTTGTGGCTAAAGGTGGCCGCGGCGGACGTGGTAATTCACGTTTCGCTTCTCCAAGAAACCCAGCACCGGACTTTAGTGAAAATGGTGAACCGGGTGAAGAGATCGAAGTAACGCTAGAGTTGAAATTATTAGCAGATGTCGGTTTAGTTGGGTTCCCAAGTGTTGGTAAATCTACATTATTATCTATTGTGTCTAAAGCGAAACCGAAAATTGGTGCGTATCATTTCACAACGATTAAACCTAATTTAGGTGTAGTTTCTACAAAGGACCAAAGAAGCTTTGTATTAGCAGACTTACCAGGTTTAATTGAAGGTGCGGCTGAAGGTGTAGGCTTAGGTCATCAATTTTTAAAACACGTTGAACGTACAAAAGTAATTGTACATATGATTGATATGAGTGGTTCAGAAGGGCGTGATCCTTTCGAAGACTACAAGGTCATTAATGACGAGCTGAAAGCATATGAACAACGTTTGGAAGATAGACCTCAAATTGTTGTGGCAAATAAAATGGATATGCCTGATGCTGAAGATAATTTACAATTGTTTAAAGAACAAGTCGATGATGACAGTGTGGAAATCATTGCAATTTCAACATTTACAAGAGAGAATATAGATCATTTATTATATGCTATCGCAGATAAACTAGAAGAAGTGAAAGATGTCGATTTCAATAAAGAAGACGAAGATTTAGGTGTTAACCGAGTATTATACAAACATACACCAAGTCAAGATAAGTTCACAATTACTAGAGATGATGATGCGGCATATGTTGTAAGTGGTAAAGCAATTGAACGTATGTTCAAGATGACTGATTTCAACAGTGATCCTGCAGTACGACGATTCGCACGTCAAATGAGATCTATGGGAATCGATGATGCATTAAGAGCGCGTGGTTGTAAAAACGGCGATATCGTAAGAATTCTTGGTGGAGAATTTGAATTTATTGAATAGGAGTGCTTGAAATGGACGAAAAAGATTATAAAAAGTTTTATTTAATTAGGGAAGATGTGCTACCAGAATCGGTCGTGAAAACTCTTAAAATTAAAGATCTTTTAAAGAATGATCCTTCTATGTCCATTTTCGAAGCAGTTAAGAAATTCGATTTATCTAGAAGTGCTTTTTACAAATATCGAGATACTATTTTTCCAATTGATGAAAAAATGGAAGAAACGCGTGAGTTTACTTTGATATTATATGTAAATGATATTGTGGGGATGCTTGCGGGTGTATTGAATACGATTTCTCAATTGAGTTTGTCGGTGCTAACAATACACCAGAGTATTCCAATGGAAGGTAGAGCAACTATTACGCTCTCATTAGATGCAAAAGGTACAAATTTAGAAGTAGATGATGTTATTCAGGCATTGAATAAAGTTGATCAAGTTTCTAAAGTGGATTTAATTAGTATGACCATATAAGGAAGTGTAAATGTGTACGCATATATTAAAGGTATATTATCGGAATTGCACCCAACTCATGTTGTGTTAGAAACGGCGGGCATCGGTTATGAAATTCAAACACCTAATTCATATCGTTTTCAAAAATATTTAGAACAAGAAGTCATTATCCATACTTCTTTAATAGTTAGAGAAGATGCGCAATTATTGTATGGATTTATGAATCAAGAAGAAAAAGATATGTTCTTAAATCTAATCAAAGTAACAGGTATTGGACCTAAATCTGCATTGGCGATTCTTGCCAGTAGTTCTCCAAATGAGGTTAAAATTGCTATCGAAAATGAAAATGATGCATATTTAACTAAATTCCCAGGAATTGGTAAGAAAACTGCACGTCAGATTGTTTTAGACTTAAAAGGTAAAGTGCAAATTAACGATATTGATGAACGACAACAATTAGACTTAGGTGTAGAAGACGATAGTGCTTCACAAGTTATAAAGGAAGCTTTACTAGCACTTGAGGCACTTGGTTATTCTAAGCGTGAATTAACTAAAGTTGAGAAAGCTTTAAATAAAGATACATTTGAATCAGTGGATGAAGCAGTCAAACGTGGTTTACAGTTATTAGTTTCCTAAATATGAATTTATAAATTTAGAGGGGGATAAATGTGGATGAAAGAATGGTAGATCAATCAATGCATGAAGATGAAACGTCATTTGAATATTCTTTAAGGCCGACTAAACTAAGGCAGTATATAGGCCAATCAGCGATAAAGTCGAATTTAGAGGTGTTTATCAAAGCGGCAAAACTACGTCAGGAACCATTAGATCACGTATTGTTATTCGGTCCCCCTGGTTTAGGAAAAACAACTTTATCTCATATTATTGCAAATGAAATGGATGTAAATATTAGAACAGTTTCGGGACCTTCAATCGAGCGCCCTGGCGATTTAGCTGCAATATTATCAGGATTACAACCTGGCGATGTTTTATTTATTGATGAAATACATAGATTGAGCAGTGTTGTTGAAGAAGTATTATATCCTGCAATGGAGGATTTCTTTTTAGATATCGTAATCGGTAAAGGTGAAGAAGCAAGAAGCATTCGTATTGACTTACCACCATTTACATTAATTGGAGCTACAACAAGAGCAGGTAGCTTATCTGCACCCTTAAGAGATAGATTTGGCGTACATTTAAGATTAGAATATTATAAAGAAACTGAATTAAAGGAAATTATTATTCGAACTGCTGAAGTACTTGGAACTTCCATTGATGAAGAAAGTGCAATTGAATTGGCAAAGCGTAGTAGAGGTACACCGCGTGTTGCAAATAGATTGTTAAAACGAGTTCGTGATTTCCAACAAGTGAATAATGATGAGATTATTCATATTGATACAACGAAGCATTCGCTTGAGTTATTGCAAGTTGATGATCAAGGATTAGATTATATTGACCATAAAATGATGAATTGTATTTTACAACAGTATAGTGGAGGTCCGGTTGGATTGGATACGATTGCTGTATCAATAGGTGAAGAACGAGTTACGATTGAAGATGTTTATGAGCCGTTTTTAATTCAAAAGGGCTTTATTGAAAGAACACCAAGAGGTCGTAAAGCAACGGCATATGCATATGAACATTTTGGAAAGAATGAAAAGAGGGACTAAGTTGGATATTGAAGCGTTTGATTACCATTTACCTGAGTCACTAATTGCTCAAACACCTTTGAAAAATAGAGATGAGAGCAGACTTTTAGTGTTGGGTAAAGATTCTGGAGACATTGAACATAGACAATTTAAAAATGTGATTGAATACCTAAATGAAGGAGACACGTTAGTCTTAAATGACACACGTGTAATGCCAGCAAGATTATTTGGTTTGAAAGAAGATACTGGAGCCAAAGTTGAAATGCTTATGCTGACACAAATAGAAGGCAATGATTGGGAAGTATTATTGAAACCTGCAAAACGAATTAAAGTAGGAAATAAGCTATCCTTTGGTGACGGGAAAATTGTTGCAGAGTGTATGGAAGAACTTGACCAGGGTGGACGTATAATGCGATTGCATTATGAAGGTATATTGCAAGAACGTCTAGATGAACTTGGTGAAATGCCTCTACCGCCATATATCAAAGAACGTTTAGATGATCAGGAGCGTTATCAAACTGTTTATGCCAAAGAATCAGGGTCTGCAGCCGCACCAACAGCAGGATTACATTTTACGGATGACTTATTACAACAAATCAGAGATAAAGGTGTTAACATTGCCTTTGTTACACTACATGTAGGACTTGGAACGTTTAGACCTGTTAGTGTGGATAATATAGATGATCACGAAATGCATAGTGAATATTATCAAATTAATCAAGAAACTGCAGACTTGTTGAATGCTACAAGAGCACAAGGTAAACGTATTATTTCAGTTGGAACAACGTCAACTAGAACATTGGAAACAATCATGCAGTCCAACGAATCGTTTGTAGCACAAAGTGGTTGGACAGATATTTTTATTTATCCTGGTTTTGAATATAAGGCAATTGATGGATTAATTACTAACTTCCATTTGCCTAAATCAACACTAGTGATGTTAGTATCTGCTTTTAGTTCACGTGATTATATTATTAATGCATATCAAAAAGCAGTTGAGTTAGAATATAGATTCTTTAGTTTTGGAGACGCAATGTTAATTATTTAAGGGAATTGAGAGGAGATTATTATGCCAGCAGTTACTTATGAACATATTAAGACTTGTAAGCAATCTGGTGCGAGATTGGGTATTGTTCACACACCGCATGGCTCTTTTGAAACACCAATGTTTATGCCAGTAGGAACAAAAGCAACGGTAAAAACAATGAGCCCTGAAGAGTTAAAGCAAATGGAAGCTAAAATCATCTTAGGAAACACATATCATTTGTGGTTACAACCAGGAAATGATATCATCAGAAAGAGTGGGGGCTTGCATCAGTTCATGAACTGGGATGGTCCGATACTGACTGATTCTGGTGGTTTCCAGGTGTTTAGTTTGAGTAATTTAAGAAATATTACTGAAAAGGGCGTTGAGTTTCGTCATCATACTAATGGTTCTAAGTTATTCTTAAGTCCAGAGAAGTCGATGGAAATTCAAAATGATTTAGGTTCAGATATTATGATGGCTTTTGATGAATGTCCACCAATGCCAGCTGAATACCAATATGTAAAGGATTCAATTGAACGAACAACAAGATGGGCTGAGAGATGTTTAAAGGCACATAAGAGACCTGAGGATCAAGCATTATTTGGTATTATTCAAGGTGGGGAATACAAAGATTTAAGACAACAAAGTGCTGAGGAATTAGTTGCTTTGAATTTCCCTGGATATGCAATCGGTGGTTTATCAGTTGGTGAACCGAAACCTGTTATGTATGATATGGTTGAGCATACAGAACAATTCATGCCTAAAGATAAACCGCGTTATTTAATGGGAGTAGGATCTCCGGATGCATTAATTGAATGTAGTATTCGTGGTATGGATATGTTTGATTGTGTGTTACCTACACGTATTGCACGAAATGGGACATGTATGACATCCGAAGGCCGATTAATTATCAAAAATGCTAAATACGCAGAAGATTTGCGACCACTTGATGAGAATTGCGACTGCTATACATGTAAGAATTATAGTAGAGCTTACATAAGACACTTAATCAAAGCAGAAGAAACTTTTGGTATCCGTCTTACTACTTATCATAATTTACATTTTCTGCTTAAATTAATGGAAAATATACGACAAGCTATTCGTGAAGATCGTCTTCTTGATTTTAAAGAAGAATTTTTTGAGCAGTATGGGCTTAATGTAGAGAACCCAAAAAACTTTTAAAGAGGAGCAATAAACTATGCAATTTACTTCATTGATATTACCAATTTTATTATTAGTATTAATGTGGTTCTTCTTAATCAGACCACAACAAAAGAAAGCCAAAGAGCATCGTGAAATGATTAGTCAAGTAACAACTGGTCAACACGTAACAACAATTGGCGGTATTAAAGGGACTGTACGTAGTGTAGATGAAACTACAGTAGTACTATCATTAAATAGTAATGGTACTGAAATTACTTTAGAGAAACCAGCAATTAAACAAGTGGATCCATCATAATTTGGATTGTTAAGAACCGATGTCTGACATCGGTTCTTTTTTTATGATTTATAGCTAATCGTTTCATAAGCGGGTATGGAAATAGATAAAGATGTAAAAAGTTTGTTATATAAACGCTTACAATATGTTTTTTAATTTACAAATAGTTGAGTTGGTTTTTCCTATGGTTGTAATATGTTAAGATATATAAGGTCATACAGTTAGATTTCAAAGCTTTATAAGACTTGCAAACAAACGTTTTAATCAAGTATTCTTATAACATAAGCTAACAATGAGGTGTTTAAGTGAAAAAAGGTAGTAGAATAGTTGCATTCTTATTACTTGTAGTCCTTCTTTTTGCAGGAATGGGACTTACATATAAGAATGTAGTTAAAGATGTTAACCTTGGTTTAGACCTCCAAGGTGGTTTTGAAGTCTTATATCAAGTTGATCCTTTGCAAAAAGGTGACAAGATAGACGATAAAGCGGTAAAAGCAACCGCTAAGACACTAGAGAACCGTGTCAATGTTCTCGGGGTTTCAGAACCTAAAATACAGGTCGAAGATAAGAACAGAATTCGTGTTCAACTTGCTGGAATTAAGAATCAATCACAAGCAAGAGATATTTTATCATCACAAGCTAATTTAACGATTCGTGATGCTGACGACAATGTTAAATTAACAGGTAAAGATATTCAACAAGGTTCTGCTAAGCAAGAATTTAAACAAAATACGAACCAACCTGCAGTTACTTTCAAATTAAAAGATAGTGATAAATTTAGAAAAGTAACAGAAGAAATTTCTAAAAAAGATGAAAATGTAATGGTCGTATGGTTAGATCATCAAAAAGGAGATACGTATCATAAGGAAAAAGATAAAAAAGATCCTAAATACGTTTCTGCTGCATCAGTCGATAAACCTATCAATTCAGATAGTGTAGAAATTTCTGGTGGTTTTAACGGCGAAAAAGGTGTAGAAAAAGCAAAACAGATTTCAGAATTACTTAATGCAGGTTCTTTACCTGTTGATTTAAAAGAAATTTATTCTAATTCTGTTGGTGCCCAATTCGGCCAAGATGCACTAGATAAAACTGTACTTGCGGCATTTGTTGGTGTCGGTATTATTTATCTATTTATGTTAGGTTTCTATCGTTTGCCAGGTCTAGTAGCGGTTATCGCATTAACTGCTTATATCTATTTAACGCTTGTTGCGTTTAACTTTATTTCTGGTGTGTTAACACTGCCAGGTTTAGCCGCATTAGTTTTAGGTGTAGGTATGGCAGTCGATGCTAACATCATTATGTATGAACGGATAAAAGATGAGTTGAAGATAGGAAGGACGCTTAAACAGGCTTATAAACGAGCGAATAAAAGCTCATTCCTTACAATTGTCGATGCTCAGCTAACGACAGTAATTGCAGCGGCAGTGTTATTCTTCTTTGGTGAAAGTTCAGTTAAAGGTTTCGCAACAATGTTGCTATTAGGTATACTAATGATCTTTGTAACAGCAGTGTTCTTATCTAGAGCGCTCTTATCATTATTAGTATCATCAAACTTCTTTAAGAAATCTTATTGGTTATTTGGTGTTAAAAGGAAAGAAAGATATGATATTAACGACAGTAAAGATGTCCATGACTTAAAAACACCTTATGAAAAAATAGACTTTGTTAAATTAGCCAAACCATTAATATCATTAAGTGTATTAATACTAATTGTTGGGGCAATCATTCTATTTATCTTCCGATTAAATCTAGGAATTGATTTCACAAGTGGTACACGAGTTGACTTTGAATCTGATCATAAAGTATCAGACACGAAAATTGAAAAGACACTCGCAGCTAAAGATTTCAAACCTGATCAAGTTTCATTGGGAGAAAATGGTAAAAATGCTACTGTCCAATTTAAGAAAGATTTATCTAAGGAAGATGTTTCAAAAATTAAAAATATCATACACAGTAACTATGGTCATGACCCAACTGTAAATACGGTTTCACCGGTTATCGGTCAAGAATTGGCTAAAAATGCAATGTTAGCATTGCTATACGCTTCAATTGGTATAATTATTTATATTTCATTCCGATTTGAATGGAGAATGGGACTATCTTCAATCTTAGCATTGTTACATGATGCGTTTATGATAGTCGCAGTATTTAGTTTATTCCGTCTCGAAGTTGATATCACATTCATTGCGGCAGTGTTGACAATTGTTGGTTATTCTATAAACGACACTATTGTTACATTTGATAGGGTACGTGAGAACTTACACAAAATAAAAGTAATCACAAAAACATCGCAAATTGATGATATTGTAAATAGATCAATTAGACAGACGATGACTCGCTCAATTAACACTGTATTAACAGTAGTTATTGTAGTGGTTGCATTATTATTATTTGGAGCACCAAGCATCTTCAACTTCTCATTAGCGTTACTTGTTGGTTTAATTATGGGTGTATTCTCATCTGTATTTATTGCAGTACCGTTATGGGGCATTATGAAGAAACGACAACTTAAGAAAACAGATAATCATAAATTAGTTGTATATAAAGAAAAGAAATCTAATGATGAAAAAATCTTAGTATAAAAGAATAAGACAAAGATTTTGAATATAGATTTCCAAGCTTGAAATGAAGAATCTTATTTGAATACGATATACTCCCTTCATAGTTGACGCTGACAAATGCTGACTATGAAGGGAGTTTTTTATCGCTAAATGAAATTGTATGTTACATAAAATGAATTCTTTGAATTTTACCTTATATTAATATGTGGATTCAGGACTTTTACGAACTGTGTAAATAAAATGCATATCTCAATAATGTCAGTCAATGGTCTACTGTTGAGCTGGCATTTCTAGAGTGTGTCTTCAATATGAAGTTCTATAATTATAATAAGTGTTAAAAACTGTTAAATATATTAATAAGTGAATTATCTAAGATATAAGTCCTATAGGCATTTCTTTAATGATTTTATAATTGATAAGCTTCATTAAATGTAAGTACTTTTTATTTTGTTATTTCTTTTGTATAATTGCTTGTGGAAATGAGGGATAATCTTATGATTAAATCGAAGTATGCTTGGGATATTAAACATCCCGAATCAAAGATTACGGATGATATAGCATCAAAATATAAACTAACTCCAATTGTAAAAAAGATATTAGAAAGTAAAGGCCTTATAGATGCTAATACGATAGAATCACTTTTAAGTGATGATGGTGTACTACATAATCCGATGGCAATGAGTGATATGCAAAAAGCAGTTGAACGTATCAATTTAGCCATCGATCAAAATCAAAAAATACTTGTATATGGTGACTATGATGCGGACGGTGTAACATCGACGACCATTTTAGTTACGGCATTAAGAGAGTTAGGAGCCCATGTAGGTTGGTATATACCTAATCGCTTTACAGAAGGTTATGGTCCTAATGAGATGGCCTTTAAAAATGCATACGACGAAGGTGTATCATTAATTATTACTGTAGATAATGGTATCCAAGGACATAAAGAAATTGAAATGATACAGGAATTAGGTGTTGATGTGATCGTAACAGATCACCATGAAATAGGTGAAACACTACCTAACGCATTTGCAATTGTGCATCCAATGCATCCTGATTTTGACTATCCATTTAAGTATTTATGTGGCGCGGGCGTAGCGTATAAATTAACTCAATCATTACTTGAACAACCTCCAGTGTCATTTTTAGGATTAGTGGCAATTGGTACGATCGCAGATTTAGTTTCATTAACCGATGAAAATAGAACTCTAGTTAAACAAGGTTTAAATGTATTAAATGATCATTGTCCACCTGCTATTAAGGCACTTCTAAAGCAAGCTGACTATAACGATGAAATTAATGAAGAAACGATTGGATTTATTATTGGACCTAGGTTGAATGCTGTAGGAAGATTGGAAGATGCAACTTTAGCTGCAGAATTATTAATGTGTGATAATGAAGAAGAAGCTGAATTTTATGCTGATCAGGTTGAATTTTTCAATCAAGAGCGAAAAGATATCGTAGCGCAAATTACAGAAGAAGCATTACAAGTTGCCGAAGAACAAGTGCAAAATGGCAATAAGTTCTTAGTATTAGCACAAGCTGATTGGCATGAAGGTGTACTAGGTATTGTTGCTTCAAAAATAGTGGAAACTTATGCATTGCCAACTTTAATTCTAAATATTGATGAGGCACAACAACATGCTAAAGGATCTGCAAGAAGTATTGAACAAGTATCAATGTTTGAAATTTTGACTGAGCATGCATCGTTAATTGACAAATTTGGTGGACACCATATGGCTGCTGGAATGACGTTAGCAATCGAGAATGTAGAACCATTACGTCAAGCTCTAAATGCCTCTATGGCAGAAATTGAGAAAACGACATCATTAGAGCCACGAAAGCATGTAGATACAACGATTGATGAATCTGAAATTACATTGAAAAACATTCAAGATATACAAAGGTTGAGACCGTTTGGTTCGGATTTTACCAGTCCGTGTTTTGAATTAGAAGATGTAATCGTGCAACAAGCAAAAGCGATCGGGCAAGATAAGAAACATTTGAAATTGACAATGGGTGAAGAGAAGTTACAAGCTATATTTTGGCAAAATGGCCATTTAGTTCAAGAGCTTGGTGATGGTCAACCAATTAATGTGATTGGAACATTGCAAATTAATGAATGGAATGGCTTTCAATCACC
Organism: Staphylococcus sp. 231237_7MaSpsaltlick; assembly: GCF_043107035.1. NCBI lineage: Bacteria > Bacillati > Bacillota > Bacilli > Caryophanales > Staphylococcaceae > Staphylococcus > Staphylococcus sp. 231237_7MaSpsaltlick. Next base: position 37,156 of record NZ_JBICNX010000018.1, on the reverse strand, counting down.
ACAATTTATGATTCAAGATTTGGCTAATAATAGTTTGCAAATTTTAGATTATAGAAGTAAAAGCAAAGTGAATCAATTTCAAGGTGATGAAGCAGATATTGCATATTTAGTCCATCAATCAAGTGACAAAGTTGCTGACAACTATTATGTTTATGGTGAAACGATAGAACAAGATTATAATAAATATGTCTTAAGAGATTTGCCGAAATCAATAAATCATTTAAAAAATACACTAAAAAGTATCAATGTTTCACAAATTTATCTTGTGTTAAATCATGAGCGTTCGGTATACTTTGAAGGTATGCCTAAAATGGAAACTTTTAAAAATTGCTTCAAAGCAATTGCATCGAAAGGGCAAATTAATTTAGCAAAAGATGGCATGCATCTATGTCAGTTTCTAAATGTTGAGCCAACAATGCTCAAGTTTATCTTGAAAGTTTTTATGGACTTGGACTTTATAAAAGATGAAAATGGTATAATATCTATGAATCAAACTTCAACTAAAAGGGAAATTGAATCAAGTAAATATTATCAAGGTAGACTCGATAGAATAGCAGTTGAAAAACTCATGCTTTATGAAGATTTTAGTAATCTTAAACAGTGGATTAAGGCAGAATTGAAAGATAATTAGGAGGAACTATGTATGGATTTAAAACAATATGTCTCTGAGGTTAAGGATTGGCCAAAACCAGGTGTAGACTTTAAAGATATTACAACGATTATGGATAATGGTGAGGCATATGGTTATGCTACCGATCAAATCGTAAACTATGCGAAAGAACGCAATGTTGATGTGGTAGTCGGTCCAGAAGCTCGTGGATTTATTATTGGATGTCCAGTAGCATATTCGATGGGGATTGGATTTGCTCCTGTACGTAAAGAAGGCAAATTACCAAGAGAAGTTATACGTTATGAATACGATTTAGAATATGGTTCGAATATTTTAACGATGCATAAAGATGCGATTAAACCAGGACAGCGTGTCTTAATAACAGATGATTTATTGGCAACTGGTGGCACAATTGAAGCAGCGATTAAACTTGTTGAACAATTAGGTGGTATCGTAGTAGGTATTGCATTTATCATCGAATTAAAATATTTAAATGGTATTGAAAAAATTAAGGATTACGATGTAATGAGCTTAATTTCATACGAAGACTAAATCATTTAAATAAAAGTCAGATGAAGACATTTAAGTTTGTAAGTGTAGTCATTTGGCTTTTATTTTATAGCATTAAAACCTAAGTCATTTATTAGAATTTGACAGAATTTTTTGTGTTCTTGTTACACAGTAATTGTAATCGAGTTAAATTTTTAATACATTTTATTATTAGTAGTGGGAACTCATTTATTTATTTTAAAACATGTAGTATCATATAACTATTATTCGAATTTTGTATAAAATGAGTTAAAATACGATTGAATTAAACAGTTGCTATTAATAGCTCACAATGATAAATAAATTGACGTTAATTTAAAAAATAATCAAACGTGTGGGGGTGTCTAATGTGAATAATGAATATCCATATAGTGCTGACGAGGTATTATCTAAAGCAAAATCATATCTTTCAAAGGAAGACTATCAGTATGTATTAAAGAGTTATCATCTTGCTTATGAGGCACATGAAGGTCAATTTCGTAAAAATGGACTACCCTATATTATGCATCCCATTCAAGTGGCTGGTATCTTAACAGAAATGCATTTAGACGGACCTACGATTGTTGCAGGTTTTTTACATGACGTGATTGAAGATACGCCATATACATTTGATGATGTAAAAGGTATGTTTAATGAGGAAATTGCGGTTATCGTTGAGGGTGTAACCAAGTTAAAAAAAGTAAAATATCGTTCAAAAGAAGAACAACAGGCTGAAAACCATAGAAAATTATTTATTGCCATTGCTAAAGATGTTCGTGTTATTTTAGTGAAATTAGCCGACAGATTACATAATATGAGAACACTCAAGGCAATGAAAAGAGAAAAGCAAATTAGAATTTCTAAGGAAACGCTAGAAATATATGCACCTTTAGCGCATCGTTTAGGTATCAATACGATTAAATGGGAATTAGAAGATACATCTTTAAGATATATTGATAGTGTGCAATATTTTAGAATCGTTAATCTCATGAAAAAGAAACGTAGTGAGCGTGAAGAATACATTCAAAATGCCATTGAAAATATTCAACAAGATATGTCATCAATGAAAATACAAGGTGATATCAGTGGTAGACCAAAGCACATTTATAGCATATACCGAAAAATGGTTAAGCAGAAAAAGCAATTTGATCAAATCTTTGATTTATTAGCTATAAGAGTAATAGTCAATTCTATTAATGATTGTTATGCCATTCTAGGTTTAGTACATACATTATGGAAACCAATGCCAGGAAGATTCAAAGATTATATTGCCATGCCAAAACAAAATATGTATCAATCGTTACATACGACGGTAGTTGGTCCAAATGGAGACCCATTAGAAATTCAAATTCGTACATTTGAAATGCATGAAATTGCAGAACACGGGGTTGCAGCTCATTGGGCTTATAAAGAAGGTAAAAAGGTTAATGAAAAGACACAAAGCTTTAATAAAAAATTAAATTGGTTAAAGGAATTAGCTGAGACTGATAATACAACTTCTGATGCTGAAGAGTTTATGGAAACGTTGAAATTTGATCTGCAAAGCGATAAAGTTTACGCCTTTACACCTGAAAGTGATGTTATTGAGTTGCCTTATGGTGCGGTGCCAATTGATTTTGCTTATGCAATTCATAGTGAAGTTGGAAACAAGATGATAGGTGCGAAAGTTAACGGAAAAATTGAACCAATTGATTATGTATTACAAACCGGTGATATTGTTGAAATTCGTACGAGTAAACATTCATATGGTCCAAGTCGTGATTGGTTGAAGATTGTTAAGTCATCTAGTGCCAAAAGTAAAATTCGAAGCTTCTTTAAAAAACAAGACCGTTCATCAAATATTGAAAAAGGTAAATTTATGATTGAGGCTGAAATCAAAGATCATGGATTTAGAGTAGATGATGTGTTGACTGATGACAATATCGAAATTGTTAATGATAAATATAACTTTGCTAATGAAGAGGACTTGTTTGCAGCTGTAGGATTCGGTGGCGTAACTGCATTGCAAATTGTCAACAAATTGACAGAAAAGCAAAGAATATTAGAAAAGCAAAAAGCTTTAAATGAAGCACAAGAAATCACAAAGTCTGTTCCAATTAAGGATGATATAACTACTGATAGTGGTGTATATGTTGAAGGTATTGAAAATGTCTTGATCAAACTGTCAAAATGTTGTAATCCAATACCTGGAGATGATATTGTGGGTTATATCACTAAAGGACACGGTATCAAAGTACATAGAACAGATTGCCCGAATATAAAAAATGAACATGATCGTCTTATTCATGTTGAATGGGTACGTTCAAAAGATTCTACACAAAGATATCAAGTAGATTTAGAAGTTTCTGCATATGATCGCAACGGGCTTTTAAACGAAGTATTACAAGCTGTAAATTCAACACAGAGTAATTTAGTTAAAGTTTCCGGACGTTCAGATGTAGATAAAAATGCCGTAATTAATATTAGTGTTATGGTTAAAAATGTAAACGAAGTATATCAAGTAGTTGAAAAAATAAAACAACTTGGTGATGTTTACACGGTTACAAGAGTTTGGAATTAGAGGTGCAACATACATGAAAATAGTGGTTCAAAGAGTAAAAGAAGCTTCAGTTTCTAATGGAACAATAGATAATCAGATTAAACAGGGCTATTGTTTATTAGTTGGTATTGGTAGTGAATCCACAGAAGCGGATATTGAAGCATTAGCTAAAAAAATCGTTAATGCAAGACTGTTTGAAGATGAGCAAGGTAAGCTAAATCTCAATATTCAGCAAATAGAAGGTGAGATTTTATCTATTTCTCAATTTACATTATATGCAGATGTGAGAAAGGGAAATAGACCAGGATTCTCACGTTCTATGCCACCAGAACAAGCAAATGAATTTTATGAAAAGTTTAATGACGCATTGCGTTCTTATGGAGTCAATGTATTGACGGGAGAATTTGGTACAGACATGCTCGTTAATATTGCCAATGATGGCCCTGTAACAATTATATATGAAAGTCAGGATGGCAAAATCATATGAAAAAATTCAATACTTGGTTAGAAAAAAATAATCTCAGAAACATTCCCACACTAATTGTCGTAGTAGCATTTATTATCTTTATTTTTATGATCATTTCTTTCTTAAATCATAATAGTGAAGATAGCAGTACAATTTATGTTACAGAAGATGCGGAATTAAGAACTGGACCGAGCGCAATTTATCCAGTGATTGATCCAATTTACAAAGGACAAAACTTCCATAAAATTAATAAGTCAGGTAAGTGGATTCAGGTAGAATCCAGTAATGGTAAAGAGAAAGGTTGGGTAGCAGGTTGGCATACGAATTTAGATATTCAAGCAGATGCCAATCCGAATGCTAAACCTTTAAAAGATAAAACAATAGTACTTGACCCTGGTCACGGCGGTAGTGATCAGGGAGCTTCAAGTAATACAAAAAAGCATAGTAAGGAAAAAGTGTATACTTTAAAAACTGCAAAGGAATTAAAGGCCTTGTTAGAAAAGGAAGGCGCAGTAGTAAATATGACACGTGAATCCGATGTTTATGTAAGTCTTGACGATAGAAATATTAAAGGTGACGCATATATAAGCATACATAATGATTCTTTAAAATCATCAAAGGCTAATGGTAGTACCGTATATTGGTACAAAGATAACCAAGAAGCTTTAGCAGAAACAATCAGTGCAAGCTTGCAGAAGAGAGCTTTATTAACTAATAAAGGTGCAAGACAAGAGAATTTCCAAGTATTGAGACAAACCAATGTACCAGCCGTATTACTAGAATTAGGCTATATCAGCAACCCAACAGACGAAGATATGATTCAAGATCAACTGCATCGTCATATTGTGGAAAAAGCAGTCGTAGATGGACTGAAATCTTATTTCTCTCAATAAAAAAGGTTGCATATTGATAATAAAGTCGTTATTATTGAATATGAATTCTATATTAAAACCGTTATGATTCTTGAAATTACTAAATGAAAGAGGTAGCATTTTAACAAATGTGTAGAGACATAATTCGAGGCTGAAAGATTATGCTGAGTAACTTAGTAATATAACACAAGAAGAGGTGCTTTATTTTATAAAGTCGTGTAACGAACGTTATTTCGTTTTAAAGTGGGTCATAAGAAATTTATGGCCAATTAGGGTGGCAACACGGAGAACATCGTCCCTTGTATGACTATAATGTCATGCAAGGGACTTTTTTATTGTTAAAAAGGAGAGATTCTATGATAAATATACCTAGAGGTACTCAAGATATACTGCCAGAAGAAACAAAAAAATGGCGTTACATTGAAACTAAATTAGATGAATTGATGGAATTTTATAATTATCAAGAAATTAGAACACCAATTTTTGAAAGTACAGAATTATTTGCACGTGGTGTCGGTGGTTCTACAGATGTCGTTCAAAAGGAAATGTATACCTTTATTGATAAAGGTGATAGAAGTATGACACTTAGACCAGAAGGTACTGCCGCCGTGGTACGTTCATACATTGAAAATAAAATGCAAGGATTGCCTAACCAACCTGTAAAGTTATATTACAATGGGCCAATGTTCCGTTATGAAAGAAAGCAAAAGGGACGTTATCGCCAATTCACACAATTCGGGGTTGAAGCAATTGGTGCTGAAAATCCTGCAATGGATGCTGAAGTGTTGGCAATGGTGATGCACATTTATGAATCATTTGGTTTAAAACATTTAAAATTAGTCATCAATAGTATTGGTGATATCGATTCACGTAAAGAATATAATGAGGCTTTAGTAAAACACTTTGAGCCAGTCATCGACACTTTCTGTAGTGATTGTCAATCTAGATTGCATACAAATCCTATGAGAATTTTGGATTGTAAAGTAGATAGAGATAAAGAAGCGGTCAAATCAGCGCCAAGAATTACTGAATATTTAAATGAAACATCAAAAAATTACTTTGCTGAAGTGAAACAACATTTAGATGACCTAGAAATTCCTTACGTTGAAGATCCAAATCTTGTTAGAGGTCTTGATTATTATACGCATACAGCATTTGAGTTGATGATAGATAATCCAAATTTTGACGGAGCAATAACTACGTTATGTGGTGGCGGACGTTATAATGGATTGCTTGAATTGTTAGATGGTCCGAATCAAACTGGCATTGGATTTGCCTTGAGTATTGAGCGTTTATTAATGGCACTTGAAGAAGAAGGCATTGAATTAGACGTAGACAAAGACTTCGATTTGTTTATTGTAACTATGGGTGAACAAGCTGATCGATATGCGGTTAAATTATTAAATGATTTACGTAAGCAAGGTGTCCGTGCTGATAAAGATTATTTAAGTAGAAAAATTAAAGGTCAAATGAAACAAGCGGATCGTTTGAATGCAAATTATACTATTGTGGTTGGAGACCAAGAATTAGAAAACGACAAAATTAATGTAAAGAATATGCAAACAGGTGACTCTGAAGAAATTACATTATCTGAAATTGTTAATTATTTCAAAAAATAAGGAGAAGATGAAATGACTAAGCGTACAACATATTGCGGACTCATTACTGAAGCGCATTTAGAAGAAGAAGTAGTACTTAAAGGTTGGGTACACAACCGTAGAGACCTAGGTGGATTAATATTCGTAGACTTACGTGATAGAGAAGGATATGTACAAATTGTATTCAATCCGGATTTTTCAGAAGAAGCATTACATGTAGCGGAAACTGTAAGATCTGAGTACATTGTTGAAGTAAGAGGGGTAGTTAAAAAACGTGATCCTGAAACAGTAAACCCTAAAATTGCAACTGGACAAGTTGAGGTACAAGTATCTGATATTCAAATTATAAACAAATCAGAAACACCTCCATTTGCTTTAAATGAGGAAAATCAAAATGTTGATGAAAATATCCGTTTAAAATATAGATATTTAGATTTAAGAAGACAAGAATTAGCTCAAACATTTAAAATGCGTCACCAAACAACACGTTCAATTAGACAATATTTAGATCAGGCAGGATTTTATGATATTGAAACACCAGTCTTAACAAAATCTACGCCAGAAGGTGCGCGTGACTATTTAGTACCTTCACGTGTACACGAAGGTGAATTTTATGCTTTACCTCAATCACCACAAATATTTAAACAATTGTTAATGATTAGTGGCTTTGATAAATACTATCAAATCGTTAAATGTTTCCGTGATGAGGATTTACGTGCAGATAGACAACCTGAATTTACACAAGTTGATATTGAAATGAGTTTCGTAGATCAAGAAGACGTAATGGATATGGGCGAAGAAATGTTACAGAATGTTGTAAAGGATGTTAAAAACATTGAAGTTCCACGACCATTCCCTAGAATGACTTATCATGAAGCAATGGAACGTTACGGTTCGGATAAACCAGACACGCGTTTTGATATGGAGTTAATCAATGTATCAGAATTAGGCGAAATCATGGATTTCAAAGTATTTAAAGATACAGTTAACAACGATGGTCAAGTTAAAGCAATAGTGGCCAAAGGTGCCTCAGACCATTATACAAGAAAAGATATTGACGCATTAACTGAATTTGTTGGAATTTATGGTGCTAAAGGTTTAGCATGGGTTAAAGTTGTTGAAGACGGCTTGAACGGACCGATTGCTAAATTCTTTGAACAAGATCATGTTGCAAAATTACAAGAATTAACTGAAGCTGAAGCAGGAGATTTAGTATTATTTGTTGCTGATAAACCAAGTGTAGTAGCGCAAAGTTTAGGTGCTTTAAGACTTAAACTAGCAAAAGAATTAGATTTAATCGATGAAACTAAATTAAACTTCTTATGGGTAACAGATTGGCCATTATTAGAATATGATGAAGATGCTAAGCGTTATGCAGCAGCACACCATCCATTTACTGCACCGAAACAAGAAGACATTGCAAAATTAGATACTGAACCAGAAAATGCACAAGCCAATGCTTATGACATTGTCTTAAATGGATATGAATTAGGTGGTGGTTCAATCAGAATTCACAATGGTGAATTACAAGAAAAAATGTTTGAAGTACTAGGATTCACACCAGAACAAGCTAGAGAACAATTTGGATTCTTAATTGATGCATTTAATTACGGAGCACCACCACATGGTGGAATCGCGCTAGGTTTAGACCGATTAGTTATGTTATTAACAGGTCGTACAAATTTACGTGACACAATCGCATTCCCTAAAACAGCATCTGCATCATGTTTATTAACAGATGCTCCAAGTGAAGTATCTGATAATCAACTTGAAGAATTATCACTACGTATCCGCCATTAATTAATAAGTTATTTATAAAAGTCTTTATTCTTGCTTATTTCGAATTATGTGGTATGATATGTCCATAAGATAGTCATCTGTAGTGTTCGTATGTTTGCTTTTTATTTGGGCCTAACACTCTTTGATCAGGGAGCCCAATAGGTTTTCTTGCAGCGCACACGCCTCTAAAGGAGGACTTGCAACACAAGAAACAGGGCACCCACCTGTTTAGAACAGGCCGAATGATCAAGCACTTTACAACTACGGCACAGACGGACTCTATCGGTACGCAAGACTTCGGTCTTGCGTATTTTTTTGTATTTTAATATTAAGCTAAATTATAAATTGGGATGTTACTATTTTTGTAAATTGAAAAAAGTGGTAGCATGATATAATAAAAGTGAAGTAAAAGTTAAATTTTTAATGAGGAGTATGACAATGAAACATCAATTTTCACGTAATGAATTGGCCTATGGACAAGAAGGCCTAGATTTATTAAAGGATAAAACGGTCGTAGTATTAGGTGTAGGTGGTGTTGGTTCATTTGCAGCTGAAGCCTTAGCGAGAACAAATATAGGTCATATTATATTAATTGATAAAGATGATGTGGATATTACTAATGTAAATCGTCAACTACATGCTTTAACATCTACAATTGGTCAAAGTAAAGTGACGTTAATGGAAGAGCGTATCAAATTAATTAATCCAGAATGTAAAGTCACGCCACTTCACATGTTCTATACTGAGGAAACATATGAAGATTTATTTAATAATTATGATATCGATTATTTTGTTGATGCAAGTGATACAATTATTTATAAAGTTCACTTAATGAAAGAATGTCTAGCAAGAGGCATCAAAGTAATTTCAAGCATGGGAGCTGCCAATAAAACTGATCCGACGCGTTTCCAAATTGCTGACATTTCAAAAACACACATGGATCCAATGGCAAAAATTATCAGACAAAAATTGAAAAAAGCTGGTATTAAAAAGGGGATACCAGTCGTTTTCTCCGATGAAAGTCCTATCGTTATTAGAGAAGACGTCAAGGAAACTGTTGGTGATGCGAATGCCCCTACGAGAAAGGGACAAATGCCACCATCCTCTAATGCCTTCGTCCCTAGTGTCGTAGGGTTGATATGTGCAAGCTACGTTGTCAATGATATTTTAAAAGATATATCAGTTACGCGAATTAAAGATAGAAAGCAATAGTATCTTTTAGTTACAGTTAAAAAATACAGCAGACAAGAACAAAATGGATTCTATTGTTCTTGTCTGCTGTTATTTTTATAATCATGTTATTTTAGTTTTTGTTGAGAGTCTAAAATATTGTCGTATATTGTTTTAAATTGTTGCTCAGTTTTAGAAGTCGTTTTAGGTTGATAATAGATACTATGCTTTAATTTGCTTGGCAAATACTGTTGAGGTACAAATCCGTTTTCATAACTATGTGGGTATTTATAGCCAATAGCTCGGCCTAATTCTTTTGCACCAGCGTAGTGACCATCTTTTAAATGGTCAGGTATTTGTCCTATGTTGCCTTTACGAATATCAGATAATGCCGCATCAATGGCTGTTATGCCAGAGTTAGATTTTGGAGAGAGACAGAGTTCAATAACAGCTTGGCTTAAGGGAATGCGTGCTTCTGGAAAGCCTAGCCTTTCTGCTGATTCAATGGCAGCTAAAGTACGTTGACCTGCACTTGGTGATGCCAACCCAATATCTTCATAAGCAATAACGAGTAATCTTCGAACTATTGTTGGTAAGTCTCCAGCTTCAATCAATCTAGCTAAATAATGTAAAGCAGCATTCACATCACTTCCGCGAATTGATTTTTGAAAGGCGCTCATCACATCATAGTGCATATCTCCATCTTTATCACTAACAAATGCACCTTTTTGTAAACAATCCTTAGCATCTTGTAATGTAATCATGCGTTGCTTATTTTCGCTAACCTCAGAACTTAATACTGCCAATTCTAGCGCGTTAAGTGCACTTCTTACATCACCTTGACTTTGTGTAGAAAAATAAGTCATTGCCTCTGAATCTACTACTGGATGATATTGTGCTAAACCACGTTCACTATCTTCTAGTGCACGAGTTAATGAAAGTTTAATATCATCGTCATTTAATGGATATAATTCAAAAATTTGTGCTCTCGAACGAATGGCAGGATTGATGGCATGATATGGATTTGAAGTTGTGGCGCCAATGAGCACAATCTTTCCATTTTCTAAATGTGGCAATAAAAAATCTTGTTTCGCTTTGTCTAATCTATGAATTTCGTCTAATAACAGAATCACTTGACCTGACATTTTTGCTTCTTCCACAATAAGTTGCATATCTTTTTTAGTATTTGTAACAGCATTAAGCTGTCTGAATTTAAATTGTGTACTTCCTGAAATGGCTTTAGCGATACTTGTTTTGCCAATTCCAGGTGGACCATAAAATATCATAGAAGATAATCGTTTTGTTTCAACCATCCTTCTAATAATGCCTTTTGGACCAACTAAATGTTGTTGAGAAATTATTTCGTCAATATTATTAGGTCTCATTCTTGAAGCGAGGGGTTCGTTTGTCACAATCTTTCACACCTTTCTAATTCTATATTAACGTAAAAAATGATAGAATGTTAATATATAGTATTCGAATTAAGTGAGGTTATATAATGAAAATTTCAACAAAAGGAAGATATGGATTAACACTAATGATATCCTTAGCTAAAAAGCAAGGCCAAGGGTGTGTTTCTTTAAAATCTATCGCGGAAGAGAATAATTTAAGTGATTTGTATCTAGAACAATTGGTGGGTCCATTGAGAAACGCTGGATTAATTCGAAGTGTTCGTGGTGCTAAGGGTGGTTACCAACTTAGAGTATCAGCCGAAGAAATTACAGCGGGCGATATTATTCGTTTATTAGAAGGGCCAATTACATTTGTAGAAAGTATTGAATCTGAACCACCAGCACAAAAACAACTTTGGATTCGTATGAGAGATGCAGTAAGAGAAGTATTAGATAATACAACATTAAAATATTTAGCTGATTATAAAGAGACAAATAATTTAGATGGATATATGTTCTATATTTAATTAATATAATGATTTGATAAGATTGTTGTCTTTTAATCGATTATAAAGTAGATAGTTTCTATAAATTCAGCCTTATAAATTATTTAGCGTCTTTAAAAATTTAATTATTATGTTTAATCAAATTTTAAAAGTGGTATATAACAGACATATACATCGCTAAGGAGGTTTTTTAAATGGCTGACGAAAGCAAGATTGAACAAGCCAAAGGCAATGTAAAAGAAACTGTCGGTAATGTTACTGACAATAAAGATTTAGAAAATGAAGGAAAAGACGACAAAAAATCTGGCAAAGCCAAAGAAGTCGTTGAAAATGCAAAACAAAAAGCAAACGAAGCTATTGATAAATTTAAAAAATAAAATTTATATAACTTTAGTTTAAATCCGAAAGGGGAACATTACCATGGCTGAGAATTTCTTAGATAAAGCGAAAGAAGCTGCAAAAACAGTTTCTGACAAATTAAAGGATTCAGATAATGAAAAGGCGAAACAAGCGTCTGAACAAATTGACAAATTCACTGGTGGCAGTGATGATAATAAAGATAAAGACAACGAAAAATAAAATAGCTATTATATTTTAAAACTGTCGACAATATTGTTTTGTCGACAGTTTTTTTGCCTTATATAGCTTAGTTTATACAAGTTAATAAATAAACCAGCACATTATATTTTTAGCAATGTGCTGGTTGGTCATAGTTCTTATTTATTATCAGTGAAATGCGTGTCGATGATATTTTTAAGTTTTTTATATGACTCTAATTGGGCATTTTGATCGTATACATAACTAATTGCCATTAGTTCATCTATTTCTCCATAAACCTCAATAAATGCTTCTAATTTTTGCTTTACTGTCTCTTCAGAACCAATTAAGGATTGATTTAATCTTTGTTGTGCCATTTCAAATTCTCTTGGTGTTAATAATCCTTTCAAATCATCAGTTGGTGGTTGTACAGGTTGCATTTTACCTCTAGTAATACTAACCATTACTTGTGCTTGAGTTGAAGCAAGGTAGTATGCTTGTTCATCTGTATCTGCAACTATTGCATTTAAACAAACAATCATATAAGGTTCTTGCAATACTTCTGATGGTTCGAATAATTCTTTATAAATTGACATTGCTTCTTTCATTTGTTGAGGGGCAAAATGTCCTGCAAATACATAGGGTAATCCTTTTCTTGCAGCTAAATGTGCAGAATCAGTAGAAGAACCTAAAATATAAAGAGGAACATTTTTATTCACTGCTGGATATGCACGGACATATGACTGTTGGTTACTTGGTCCGAAATAAGTGGCTAACTGTTCTACCTCATCTGGAAATTCGTAAACGCCATTGTGTTGATCTCTTCTTAATGCACTTGCTGTCATCATATCAGTACCAGGTGCACGTCCCAATCCTAAATCAACACGGTTGGGGAAAACTGTTTCCATAGTACCAAATTGTTCAGCTACGATTAATGGCGCATGGTTTGGTAGCATGATACCTCCAGAACCAACTCTTATCTTAGATGTATGTTCTAAAGTGTGTTGTATTAATAATGCAGTTGCTGAGCTCACTAAATTAGGAGCATTATGGTGCTCAGCAATCCAGTATCGATCATAATCTAATGCTTCAAGGTTTTGCGCTAGTTTAACCATATCTTTAATAGCATCTTTGTCATCTTGACCTTCACGAATAGGTACTAAGTTTAGTGCAGAGAGTCTTACATCTTTCATTTTATTATTTCCTCCTCGGTGTTTCTAATATAAAGAAGTATAACAGTCGTTTTAAAACTTGCGTAAAATATTGCTCACTGTTATACTATATCCAAATTAAAACGTTAGGTGGCTTAAATTAGGACAATGGATAAAACTCATAAGATAAACAAATTAGAAACTAAAGCAAATATAAAATTATGGGATATGTCTATGTCTTAAATAGGCTCGTTATTATTAATAACAGAATAAGTAATGTAATTTTACTGTTGACATGTCATATCCATGAAAGTGGGGAATTGGTATGTCTTTTTATTTTACAGAAAAGCCATTTGAAAGGTTCGGCAAGACATTAATAGAAGAGGTTAATTTAAGTGTTGAACCAGGTGAACATATAGCAATTGTTGGTGATAACGGGGTAGGTAAATCAACATTACTCAATGCAATTTACAATAAATATAATGATTCAACGTATTTGATGGATCAAGAATTATCGAAGTATAAAAATGAAACGGCAATAAATTATATTATGTCGTGGTATCCAGAATTATTAGATATTAAACTTGCTATGCAAACTGATTATGAAAAAATTGGTGACTATATAGAACTTAATGGATATGAAATAGAAGAACAAATCATTTTACAAGCAAAGCAATTAAATTTAGAAGAGTCAGATTTAGATAAACAAATGGGGCAGTTAAGCGGCGGACAACAAACCAAAGTAGCATTAGTTCGAGCAATGATTTCAGAAAAAAATTTAATATTGTTGGATGAACCAACAAATCACTTAGATAAACAAATGATTCATATTGTTGTGGATTATATAAAACAAGCAAAGCAAAGTATATTATACGTGTCACATCATAGAGGCTTTATCGACGAAACTGCAACGCACATTATTGAAATTACACCACAAGCTACAAGAAAATTTACGGGTAATTATAGTCAATATAAATCCATTATAGATGTAGAAAGAGAAACTCAAAAAAAGGTATACGAGAAAAAGCAAAAAGAAATAAAAGCTTTGGAAGCAACCGTAGATAGAGTTAAAAATTGGCATAAAACTGCGAATCAATCTGCAAGTGTTCGTAATCCGTTAGAGCAAAAGCGTTTGAGTAAATTAGCTCAAAAGGCAAAGGTTAAAGAATCACAAATCAATCAAAAACTTGAAAAGATTAAAGTCCAACAGCCTAAGTCGGATGATCGTCACTTCCATTTTGAGAATCAAGACGCGCTAAATAAAAAATATTTAATGCAATTATATGATTTTAGCATCTCTATTGATGGTAAGAATATTTATCAAAATGCAAATTTCGAAATTAAAGATAATGAAAATATTATACTTACTGGCCCGAATGGTAGTGGCAAATCATTATTAATCTCAATTATCAAACAGTCAATAATACCAGATGAGGGTGATATTTATATAACGCCTGCTCTAAAAATAGCTTATTTTGACCAAAAAAATGACAATTTAACTTATGACAGCACAGCATTAACTATGTTATTAAACATGGAGGGTATGGAACGTAGTCAAGCACAAACGATATTGGCGTCATTTGGATTTGATAACCAAAAAATAAACCTTCCAATTTCTCAATTATCTATGGGAGAGAAAAGTAGATTACAGTTTGTATTATTATATTTCTCAAATCCACATTTATTAATTCTCGACGAACCAACCAATTACTTCGATATTGCTACGCAAGATTTAATATTACAGATGCTAAAGCAATTTGCAGGACAAGTAATGATTGTGACGCATGATGAATACTTGAAATCTCAAATTACAGCGACACATTGGACAATTAAAGATAAAAAGTTAATGAATTTAACATTATCAGAGAAGCATTCACCCAATATGGTGGATGATACATTAAAATTATTAGATGATTATAAGTCGATAGATGAATTCGGACATTTTGAAACAGACAACTAGAAAAATTAATTAGATGGTGCTATCATTGGAACATTGATAAAAATTTAAGGAGTGTCAAACATGGAAGTATATGCAGACTACGCTGCAACAACCCCTGTAAAGCAGGAAGTAATCGATAAAATGATGGATATTTATACTGGTCATTATGGAAATCCTTCATCTATTCATAGTTTGGGACGAGATGCTCGAAAGTATTTAGATGAATCACGTAGAAATGTAGCCAAGATACTTGGCGCTAAACCGAGTGAAGTTATATTTACAAGTGGTGCAACAGAATCTAATAATACTGCTATAAAGGGTATTGCATATCAGTTACGTGAGCAAGGGAATCATATTATTACGACAAAAATTGAACACCATTCTGTACTCCATGTATTTGAACAACTTGAGCACGAGGGATTTGATGTAACATATCTAGATGTGAATAAAGAGGGAATAGTACAATTAGATCAATTAAAGGAAGCATTGACGCCATCAACTATTCTCGTTTCTATAATGTTTGTAAATAATGAAGTGGGTACTGTTCAACCAATGTATGATATTGATGCAATTGTTGCAGAGTCTAATGCACTCCTCCATGTTGATACAGTTCAAGCAATTGGTCACCTAGATATCAAGTTTAACGAGTTTGATATTGCGGCTATGAGTATTACAGCACATAAATTCGGTGGTCCAAAGGGTGTGGGTGCATTATTACTAAAAGAAAATACACCAATTCAATATACACAATTAGGCGGTGACCAAGAAGCGAAAAGACGTGCTGGCACAGAAAATTTACCACAGATTGTAGGTTTTTCAGAGGCCTTAACATTAGCTGATACACAACGTGATACAAATAATGTGCATTTGTTGAATTTGAAAAACTTATTTTTAGTATCATTGCAAGAGCGGTCAATACCATTTGAATTTAATGGATCAATGACTGACTCGACAGGTCATATTATTAATTTATACTTCCCTTTTATTGATGTAGAAACATTACTTACATTATTAGATTTATCGAATATATATGTATCTTCTGGTTCCGCATGTACTGCTGGAACTACTACGCCATCGCATGTACTAGTAGCGATGTTTGATACAGATGAACGAGCGAAACATTCAGTGAGATTTAGTTTTAATGAATTGACTACAGAGCAAGAAGTTAAATATATAGCTACAGAAATTCATAAAATATACCATAAATTCAAGGAGGAAATTTAGTTGTCAAATAAAGATACACGAGTTGTAGTCGGCATGTCAGGTGGCGTGGATAGTTCCGTTACTGCTCACATATTAAAAGAACAAGGTTATGATGTCATTGGCATTTTTATGAAGAATTGGGACGATACAGACGAAAATGGTTATTGTACTGCTACAGAAGATTATAATGATGTTATAGCTGTATGTAATCAAATTGGTATACCGTATTACGCGGTGAATTTTGAACAGGAATATTGGGATAAAGTATTCACATACTTTTTAGATGAATATAAAAAAGGACGTACACCAAATCCAGATGTTATGTGTAATAAAGAAATCAAATTCAAAGCATTTTTAGAACATGCATTGAAATTAGGTGCCGATTATGTAGCTACAGGTCATTATGCTAGAATTCGCCGTCACGAAGATGGACATGTAGAAATGCTTCGCGGTGTAGATAACAACAAAGATCAAACATACTTCTTAAATCAATTATCTCAAGAACAATTGTCTCATGTCATGTTCCCTATTGGAGATATTGATAAAAAAGAAGTACGTAAAATTGCTGAAGAAGCGGGGCTTGCAACAGCTAAGAAAAAAGATTCTACTGGAATTTGTTTTATTGGTGAACGTAATTTCAAAGAATTTTTATCGCAATATTTACCTGCACAAGCTGGCAAAATGCGTACACTATCAGGTGAAAAGGTTGGTATGCATGCTGGATTAATGTATTATACGATTGGTCAACGTCATGGCTTAGGTATTGGTGGAGATGGAGATCCATGGTTTGTTGTGGGCAAAAATTTAGACGACAATATTTTATATGTTGAACAAGGATTCCATCATGATGCATTATACAGTGATTATCTTATTGCTTCAGATGCATCATTTATCAATGCGGTTGATTTAGAAAAAGGATTTGCTTGTACTGCAAAATTCAGATATCGTCAAAAGGATACACAGGTCTTTGTAAGAAAAGAAAGTGAAAATGCTATTCGTGTGACCTTTGATGAACCAGTAAGAGCCATTACACCTGGACAAGCCGTTGTCTTTTATGATGGTGATGTATGTTTAGGCGGCGCTACTATTGATGATGTATTTAAAGAATCAGGTCAGTTAAGTTATGTAGTTTAATATATCAAATAGATTGGCAATGATTTAATATCGCTAGTATACTATGTAGAAGATAGTTTCTAGCGATTTCTTTTTGGGAATGTAAATATATTTATGATGCCGTAATGTTATAATAAAATCTCAGAAATGAGGGTTACAATGGAGCAAGAACAAATTTATGAATTAATTAAAGAAGGAAAAATTGAAGAGGCCTTAGCTGCGTTATTTAACAATATTGAGCAAGATCCACAACAAGTGGAAAATTATATTAACGCAGGCATATTAATTGCTGAAGCAGGGGAAGTTGAAAAAGCAGAAAAATTCTTCCAAAAGGCGATTACAATTGATCCTGAAAATGGAGCTATCTACTACAATTTAGGTAATGTATACTACAATGAAAGTAGATTTAAAGAAGCAATCAAGCTTTATCAGCAAGCGTTAAAATATAACATCGATAAGGTAGATACAAATTATATGATTGGCATGTCTTTCAATCATTTAGAAGCTTTTAAAGAAGCAATGCCATTCTTAATGACAGCTGCAGAATTAGATGAACGTCAAGATGTTG
The DNA here is from genome assembly GCF_043107035.1 of Staphylococcus sp. 231237_7MaSpsaltlick. Classification (NCBI taxonomy): domain Bacteria; kingdom Bacillati; phylum Bacillota; class Bacilli; order Caryophanales; family Staphylococcaceae; genus Staphylococcus; species Staphylococcus sp. 231237_7MaSpsaltlick. The sequence continues at coordinate 19,186 of NZ_JBICNX010000018.1, read as the reverse complement.
AGGTTCAATTTCAGTATGGGTTAGTGTTGTGCCATTTAGAAATGTTTGATGCTGCAATCAAGCAATTAGAGCATGTTGTTTCTGTAGAACCTACACATACGGATGCGTTATACAATTTAGGTTTGGCGACATATATGCAAACGGAAGATACATCAAAGGCTATTGCTTATTTTGAACAAGCAGTTGCCGTAAATCCAGAACATTTAATGAGTCAACATGCAATAAAGACATTTAAAGCTATTGCAGAGGAGGAGTAATTATGGAGGACCCTACATTATTTAATCAATCAATGATTAAAGGCACAGTAGATGCTATACTTTTTCAAAATAAAGAAAATTTCTACACCGTCTTAAAGGTCGATACGATTGAAACAAATGAAAATTTTGATTCGATGCCTACAATTGTAGGGTTCTTTCCAGATATTGCTGAAGGAGACGTATATACCTTTAAAGGTCAAATAGTGACGCACGCAAAGTATGGTAAGCAATTAAAAGCAGAAACATTTGAAAAGGAATTACCACAAACGAAAGAAGCGATAATTAGTTACTTGTCGAGTGATTTATTTAAAGGTATCGGAAAAAAAACAGCGCAAAGTATTGTTAATAAACTAGGTGAAAATGCAATCAATGATATATTGAATGATCCAACTATTCTAGAAAATGTGCCTGGTTTACCAAAAAAGAAACAAAAGCAAATAGCTGAACAAATTGCGAGTAATCAGGAAACAGAGCAAATCATTATCAGGCTACATGATTTAGGCTTTGGCCCCAAATTAGCGATGTCTATTTATCAAGCTTATCTTGGTGAAACATTGACGATAGTTGAACAAAAACCTTATCAACTCGTTTACGATGTTAAAGGAATAGGTTTTAATAAGGCGGATACTTTAGCAAGAAACGTTGGAATACAATTCAATGATCCTGAACGATTGAAAGCTGGTGTGCTTTATGTTCTAGAGGAAGAATGTATCAAACAAGGACATACATACTTGCCAACACAAACTGTGTTAGATATGACCAGTGACATGTTGTCGAATCAACCACAAGAAATAATTAACCACGAACAATTAGAAGAAGTCATGCAACAACTTGTAGATGCAGATAAGTTAATACGTCAAGACACTGAAGTTGCAATACCAAGTTTGTATTATTCTGAATTAAAAAGTGTCCAAAACTTGTATCGTAATTTTACTTATACTAACAAATTAAAGGAAATTGAACAGTCAGATTTATTGTTAGAGATAGGTGAAATTGAAACGAGAAATGATGTTAATTATGCTGAGTCACAACGAGAAGCGTTACAAACTGCAATTAATTCAAAGGTAATGTTGTTAACAGGTGGTCCAGGTACAGGTAAGACTACAGTAATTAAAGGTATTGTAGAATTATATGCTGAAATACATGGGTTATCTCTAGATTATGACGACTATAAAAATGATGATTATCCAGTTGTATTAGGTGCGCCAACTGGAAGGGCATCGAAACGTCTAGCAGATGCAACAGGACTTGAAGCTATGACGATTCATCGTTTGATAGGTTGGAATCAAGATACCCAACCTGAAGATATCTTGGATAACGAGATATCGGCCAAATTAATCATTATAGATGAAATGTCAATGGTTGATACGTGGCTATTTCACCAATTTATGAATGCTGTACCAATAGATGCCCAAATTGTACTCGTAGGCGATGAAGACCAATTGCCATCAGTAGGTCCAGGACAAGTATTTAAAGATTTAATTGACTCAAAAGTGGTGCCACGTGTGAATTTAACTGAAGTTTATCGCCAGCAGGATGGTTCAAGTATCATTGAATTAGCACATCGTATGAAATTAAACGAACCTATTGATATAACCCAACGTTATCACGATCGTAACTTTATTAATTGTAGTACTGAACAAATTCCTACTGTAGTCGAAAAGGTTGTGGGCAGTGCAGTGAAGAAAGGCTATGACATGAGTGATATTCAAGTATTAGCGCCTATGTATAAAGGGTCAGCCGGTATTAAAAAGCTCAATACAGTGTTGCAATCTATACTTAATCCTAAACAAAAAGATTCTAGAGAAATAGAATTTGGTGATGTGATATTTCGTAAAAGAGATAAAGTATTGCAACTTGTGAATAGACCTAGCGATAATATTTTTAATGGTGATATTGGTGTTGTTGTAGGTATATTTTGGGCAAAGGAAAATGCCTTGAATAAAGACGTCTTAGTCGTTGATTTTGAAGGAAATGAAATTACATTTTCAAGACAAGATTTAATGGAGTTAACACATGCTTATTGTACTTCTATTCATAAGTCACAAGGGTCTGAATTTCCAATCGTCATTATGCCTATGGTCAAACAATACTTTAGAATGTTACAAAAGCCTATATTATATACTGGATTAACGAGAGCTAAACAGTCGCTTGTATTTTTAGGAGATCCACAAGCCTTTGAAATAGGATTGAACACACATGGACAAGTGCGTTTGACTCAACTTTGTTCATTTTTAAAGGATTATTTCAATAATGAAGAAGCGGATACAGAAGCCCAACAAATAAATGAATATGTAGATGCCGATACGGTTTTAACTGAAACAACAATGTTTAAAATTGACCCAATGATTAATATGGGCCAAATTTCGCCTTATGATTTTATAGAAGATTGACAATAAGGCGGAAAATAAATACAATATAACTAACGTTGCATAAAGATGAGTAAATTATGTTAAACCCTATAGAGATGTACTGGTTGCTGAGAAGTACAGTTAACATAATTGAACGCTACTTTATGTCAGTAAACATAAGAACTAATTGAGTGATAAGTGAGAATTGGTGGATTTTGATGATGTGATGCCATGTAGTCCGATTGATAACATGACTAAATATTATTAATTTACTAATTACTTATAACTAGGGTGGTACCGCGAAACGTTCGTCCCTTTTATGAGGATGGGCGTTTTTTATTTGCTGATTTATAGTATTACTGGAATTGTGCAGAACATGAGATGAGATGGAGGATATTTAAGGATGAAAAATCTAAAAGCAAGTGAAATTAGACAAAGTTTTATAGATTATTTTGTTGAAAAAGGACATATGGTTGAACCATCAGCACCTTTAGTACCAATTGATGATGATTCGCTATTATGGATTAATTCAGGCGTAGCGACTTTAAAAAAATATTTCGATGGCCGTGAAACACCTAAAAAACCAAGGATTGTAAATTCTCAAAAGGCAATTCGAACAAATGATATTGAAAATGTAGGTTTCACTGCAAGACACCATACATTCTTTGAAATGCTTGGTAATTTTTCAATTGGGGACTACTTTAAACGTGAAGCAATTACATTTGCTTGGGAATTTTTAACAAGTGATAAATGGATGGCAATGGAGCCAGAAAAACTATATGTCACGATTCATCCTGAAGATACGGAAGCTTATAAAATTTGGAATGAAGAGATTGGTTTAGAGGAAAGTCGAATCATTCGTATTGAAGGAAATTTCTGGGATATTGGTGAAGGTCCTTCAGGTCCTAATACTGAGATTTTTTATGATAGAGGAGAGCAATTTGGTGCTAATGACCCAGCAGAGGAAATGTATCCAGGTGGAGAAAATGAGCGTTATCTTGAAGTATGGAATTTAGTATTTAGTGAGTTCAATCATAACAAAGATCACTCATATACGCCGTTACCAAATAAAAATATTGATACGGGTATGGGATTAGAACGTATGGCATCAATAGCTCAAAATGTTCGCACGAATTATGAAACAGATTTATTTATGCCAATTATTAATGAAGTTGAACAGATTTCAGGAAAAAAATATTTAGAAGTTGAAGCCAACGATGTAGCATTTAAAGTTATCGCTGACCATATTAGAACGATTGCCTTTGCCATTGCAGATGGTGCTTTGCCAGCAAATGAAGGTCGTGGATATGTATTACGACGTCTATTACGTCGTGCAGTGAGATTCAGTCAAACTTTAGATATCAATGAACCATTCATGTATCGTTTAGTGGATATTGTGGCTGAAATTATGGAACCGTATTATCCAAATGTTCTTGAAAAAGCTGATTTTATTAAACGTGTAATTAAATCTGAGGAAGAGCGTTTCCATGAAACATTAGAAGAAGGTTTAGCAATTTTAAATAATTTAGTTTCAAATGCAAAAGAAGGCAACCATCAGATAAGCGGTAAAGATGCATTTAAATTATATGATACTTATGGTTTCCCTATTGAACTAACTGAAGAAATTGCACTACAAGAACAATTGTCAGTAGATATGGAAACATTTGATGCAGAAATGCAACAACAAAGAGATAGAGCAAGACAAGCACGACAAAACACGCAATCTATGCAAGTACAAAGTGAAGTATTGAAAAATATTACAACACAAAGTAACTTTGTCGGTTACGATGTAATGGAGCAAGCTACAACAATAACTGATATACTATTTGACGGTGCATTAGTTGAATCTGTAGGAGCAGGTCAAAGCATTCACTTTATTTTAGAGGAAACACCGTTTTATGCGGTAAGTGGTGGTCAAGTTGCTGATAAAGGTACAGTTGGTAACGATCACTTTGAAATAGCTGTAAACGAAGTAACAAAAACGCCAAATGGTCAAAATCTCCACAAAGGTGAAGTTCAATTTGGTCAAGTTACAAAAGGTAGTACTGTAGAAGCTAAAGTAAATCAAAAAGCACGTTTAGCTATTGAGAAAAACCATAGCGCAACGCATTTATTACATGCTGCCTTGAAAGAAGTATTGGGAGATCATGTTAACCAAGCAGGTTCGTTAGTAGAAAGTGAGCGACTACGCTTTGACTTTTCACATTTTGGACCAATGAATGATAATGAAATTGCTGAAGTTGAACGTCGAGTTAACGAAGAAATTTGGAATAGCATCAATGTAAACATTAAAGAAATGTCAATTTCAGATGCAAAAGCAATGGGTGCAATGGCTTTATTCGGAGAAAAATATGGAGACGTTGTTCGTGTAGTAGATATGTCACCGTATTCTATCGAATTATGTGGAGGAACACATGTTAACAATACATCAGAAATTGGGTTGTTTAAAATTGTTAGTGAGTCAGGTACTGGTGCTGGAGTTAGACGTATTGAAGCGTTGACTGGTAAAGGTGCGTTCCAATATTTAGAAGCAGTTCAAGAAAAATTCAATGCTGTTAAAGATCTTGTGAAAGTGAAATCTGACGATCAAGTGGTTGATAAAGTGCAGCAAATGCAAGTAGACGAAAAAGAACTAACGAAGCAATTAGAACAACGTAATAAAGAAATTACGTCACTAAAAATGGGTGATATCACGGATCAAGTTGAAGAAATTAATGGACTTAAGGTATTAGCCACAGAAGTTGAAGTTGCAAATGCAAAAGCTATTCGTGAAACGATGGATGATTTCAAATCGAAGTTACAAGATACAGTAATTATCTTAATTAGTAACGTTGATGGAAAGGTTTCTCTTATCGCCACTGTACCTAAAGAACTTACAGGAAAAATCAAAGCTGGTGATATTATTAAGAATATGGCTCCACAAGTTGGTGGTAAAGGTGGCGGTCGTCCAGATATGGCTCAAGGTGGCGGAACTGAACCTGAAAACATCACAGAATCATTACGTTTCATTAAAAATTATATTAAATCACTATAACTTAAAACCATTGTCATGTAGAATGTAACTAAAGTATAGAAATTATTTGCGCGATTTAAGGAGTGTTTAACAATGGAAAACTTTGATAAAACAATGAAATTCAATTATGATGAAATTCCTAAAGAAGATGTCAAAACAGTATTGCAAAATGTCTACAAAACGTTAGAAGAAAAAAACTATAATCCTGTAAATCAAATTGTAGGTTATCTCTTATCTGGAGATCCTGCCTATATTCCGCGTCACAATGAAGCTAGAAATCAAATCCGTCGTATAGATCGTGATGATATTATGGAAGAATTAGTTTCAAATTATTTAACTGAGAATGATAAGTAAGCAATGCTAAAGCATAAAATAATAGGATTAGATGTAGGAAGTAAAACTGTTGGTATAGCAATAAGTGATTTAATGGGTTGGACAGCCCAAGGGTTAGATACACTCCAAATAGATGAAGCAAATGGCGATTTAGGTATAGCAGCATTAGTGAAAATAATAGAAAAAGAAAAAGTAGGCTCTGTTGTAATTGGATTGCCAAAGAATATGAATAATTCTATTGGATTTCGAGGCGAGGCTTCGTTACAATACAAGGAGCAACTACAAGAAGCATTGCCATCATTAGAGATTATTATGTGGGATGAACGATTGAGTACGATGGCCGCTGAACGTTCTTTACTAGAGGCAGATGTTTCAAGACAGAAAAGAAAAAAAGTAATAGACAAAATGGCAGCAGTATTCATCTTGCAAGGTTATTTAGATTCTATTCAATAATAAAGGAGCGTTATACAATGACAGAACATAATCATGATGCAGAATTACAAATTAACAACGAAGAGGAATTATTAACTTTATACGATGAAGAAGGTAATGAAGTCTTATACCGTAAAGTTTTAGAATTCTATCATCCAGAATTTAAGAAAGAGTATGTGATTCTTGCAGAAGAAGGCGCAGAATCTGATGACGATGATTTAGTAGAATTAATCCCAATGATTAATGAGGCTGATGAAAATGGTGACGGTGGTAAATTCTTACCAGTAGAAACAGATGAAGAATGGGATATGATTGAAGAAATCGTCAATACAGAAATGGATGATCATGACCACGATCATGAACACTAAATGATAATCTGATTTATTTTAGTCTGAACGATGATAATTAAATTAGTATGAGATTGGAAATCATATTCCTACTCTCAAAAGCAAGCGAGTCAATCCTTAATTGGGTTGACTCGCTTTTTAATTGTAGAAACATAATGTGTTATACATTTTCCTATAACTAGTTGATAAGTGTAACATTGGGTGGGAAGCATTTAGATTAAAGCGGTTATGTTATGTCAAAATATAACTAATATAGTTTAATTGTTTATTTTTCAAGAACTTTAAAACGCAAGATGAAAAACAAGGTTTGCATTAACTCAAAGTGGTAACACAAATAATCTATTAAAAGTCAGTTAATCAACACTCATTCAAACAATTTACACTTATAATATTCGTTACTTTATGGTAAAATATATAAAGTTAAATTTAAGTGGGAAATGATATATGCATGATTGTAATTGAATATTAAATGATGAAAATCAGTTTAATTGTTATTAAAAACAAACATGTTAATTTTGATATCTTAAAGTAATCAGTCAGTTTATAGGACTGATTTATTTTATTGAGAATTAAAGGGAATCATTTTGCCATAAAGGAAGTTATTACAATGGATAAAAATCAGTTGTATTTATTAGAATTACACAAACAAACTGATTCAAGAATAGAATCATTAAGATCTTATGCTGAACAGAATAATGTTCCAATCGTTGATCGTTTAACATTAGATATGATCAAACAATTAATTAGAATACATCAACCACAACAGATATTGGAAATTGGCACAGCAATTGGTTATAGCTCAATGCAATTTGCATCAGTCTCATCTGATATTCATGTTACAACAATAGAACGAGATGAAGCTATGTTGACACAAGCAAAGAACAACAGAACGACATTTGGTTTTAATGCGCAAATAAGACAAATTGTGGGTAATGCATTGGAACAATTTGAACAGGTAAATGATAGAGTTTACGATATGATTTTTATCGATGCAGCTAAAGCTCAATCACAAAAATTCTTCGAACTTTATACACCATTACTAAAAGATGGCGGTATGGTTATAACAGATAATGTGTTATATCATGGTTTCGTTGCAGATATTGACATAGTTAGAAATCGCAATGTACGTCAAATGGTTAAGAAAGTCCAGTCTTACAATGAATGGTTGATGAATAATGAAAATTATACTACAAACTTTTTAAATATCGATGATGGTTTAGCAATATCAATTAAAGGAGCTTCAAAATGACTGAATTATTAGTTACTCCAAAATCTGTAGCACATATAAGCACGCTAATTGATAAGGGTGCAGATGCCTTTGTGATTGGTGAACAGAAATTTGGATTAAGACTTGCAGGTGAATTTAATAGAACAGATATGGAAGAAGCTGTAAAGTTAATCCATAAACATGGAAAAAAAGCATATGCCGCAGTAAATGGTATCTTTCACAATTACCACTTAAACGCATTAGAATCATACATAGCATTTTTACATGAAATTCAAGTTGATAGAATTATCTTTGGTGATCCAGCAGTCGTTATGTATGTTAAAGCGCAACAGAATCCCATTCCGTTAAATTGGGACGCAGAAGCACTTGTAACGAACCATTTCCAATGTAATTATTGGGGGCAAAAGGGTGCTAAACGTGCACAGCTTGCGAGAGAATTAAGCTTAGAAGAAATTTTAAATATTAAAGCAAATACTAACGTTGAGGTTGAAGTACAAGTTCATGGTATGACGTGCATGTTCCAATCTAAACGTATGTTATTAGGCAATTATTATACATTTCAAGAGCGTCAAATGAAGATTCAGAGAAATAAAGAGGCGAATGAACTCTTATTATATGATGAAGAACGAGATAACAAATATCCCGTATATGAAGATTACAATGGTACACATATTATGTCGCCAAATGATATTTGCTTGATTGAAGAATTAGATTCACTGTTAGAAGCAGGAATTGACTCGTTGAAAATTGATGGTGTCTTACAAACTGAAACATATATTAACGTGTGTACTGAACAATATAGAGAAGCAATCGATTTATATCATGAAGATCCTGAAGCATATGAAGATGAGAAGTTTATGCTCGTTGATCCTATTGAGGCAATTCAACCGGAACATCGTCCATTTGACGAAGGATTCTTATTTAAACAAACGGTTTACTAAGGAGGGCTTAAGAATGAAAGTTTTAGAAAAAGAAAATGCACAACAACTACCTAAAATAAAAAAGCCTGAACTTCTCGCCCCGGCTGGAAATTTAGAAAAGTTAAAAATTGCGGTTCATTATGGTGCGGATGCGGTGTTTCTTGGTGGACAAGAATATGGCTTGAGATCAAATGCTGATAACTTTACGATGGAAGAAATCAAAGAGGGTGTTGAATTCGCGAATCGTTATGGAGCAAAAATCTATGTTACGACAAATATCATTGCACATGATGAAAATATTGAGGGGTTAGATGAATACCTCAGAGCACTTGAAAAAACAGGTGCAACTGGTATTATCGTGGCAGATCCATTAATTATTGAAACATGTAAACGCGTTGCTCCAAAATTAGAAATTCATTTATCGACACAACAATCACTTTCGAACTATAAAGCGGTTGAATTTTGGAAAGAGGAAGGATTGGACCGTGTTGTGTTGGCTCGTGAAACAGGTGCCATGGAAATGCAAGAAATGAAAGACAAAGTTGACATTGAAATTGAGTCATTTATACACGGTGCAATGTGTATAGCTTATTCAGGTCGTTGTACATTAAGTAACCATATGACAGCACGTGATTCGAACCGTGGTGGTTGTTGTCAAAGTTGTCGTTGGGATTATGACTTGTTAGAGGTCGATGAAGATGGAGAATTAGATCTTTACTATGACGGTGAGGGTGAAGTTACACCATTTGCTATGAGTCCTAAAGATTTAAAATTAATTGAATCTATACCTAATATGATGGATATTGGTGTTGACTCTTTAAAAATTGAAGGTAGAATGAAATCAATTCATTATATTGCGACAGTTGTGTCAGTATATAGAAAGGTTATTGACGCATATGCCGCAGATCCACAAAACTTTAAAATCAAACCTGAATGGTTAATTGAATTAGATAAATGTGCAAATAGAGACACTGCTTCAGCCTTTATTGAAGGGACACCTGGCTTTGAAGAACAAATGTTTGGTGAGCAAGGTTCAAAGAAATCGCCATTTGATTTTTGTGGTTTAGTATTAGATTATGATGAAACAACACATATTGCTACGGTTCAACAACGCAATAATTTTAAACCGGGCCAAGAAATTGAATTCTTTGGTCCAGAAATCGAAACATTTAGACAAGTTGTTGATAAGATATACGATGAAGAGGGTAATGAACTTGATGCTGCACGTCATCCATTGCAAATCGTGCAAATTAAAGTAGATCATCCAATTTATCCGAACAACATGATGAGAAAGGAAATTGGATAATGAAAAGTACGACAATTATTGGTATTGCTGGTGGCTCAGGTTCAGGTAAAACATCTGTAACAAATGAAATTATGAAAAATTTAGAAGGTCATAGTGTTGCATTATTAGCGCAAGACTATTACTATAAAGACCAATCGCATTTAACATTTGAAGAACGTTTGGAGACAAATTACGACCATCCATTTGCTTTCGATAACGATTTGCTAATCGAAAATTTAAATGACTTGCGTAATGGTAAACAAATTGAAGTACCTACGTATGATTACACAAATCATACGAGAAGTGATGAAACGATTGCATTTGAGCCAAAAGATGTTATTATCGTAGAAGGTATCTTTGCATTGGAAAATAAAACATTAAGAGACTTAATGGATGTTAAGATTTATGTCGATACAGATGCAGACTTACGTATTCTAAGAAGACTTTTACGTGATACAGAAGAAAGAGGTCGTACGATGGAGTCTGTAATTAATCAATATTTAAATGTGGTTCGACCAATGCATAATCAATTTATTGAACCGACAAAGAGATATGCAGATATTATTATTCCAGAAGGTGGAAGTAATAAAGTAGCTATCGATATAATGACAACAAAGATTCAAACATTAGTAAGTAAACAATAGTATGTATATGTAAAGGAAGATGACACTATGGAAAATCAAAAACAATATCCAATGACACAAGAAGGATTTGAGAAATTAGAACGTGAACTTGAAGAATTAAAAACAGTAAAACGTCCTGAAGTCGTTGAAAAAATTAAAGTAGCGCGTTCTTTCGGTGATTTATCTGAGAACTCTGAGTATGATGCTGCGAAAGACGAGCAAGGATTTATCGAACAAGATATCCAACGTGTTGAACATATGTTAAGAAATGCGTTAATCATCGAAGATACTGGTGACAATAATCAAGTACAACTTGGTAAAACAGTTACATTTATCGAATTACCAGGTGATGAAGAAGAAAGTTATCAAATCGTTGGATCTGCAGAGGCAGATGCATTTAAAGGTAAAATCTCTAATGAATCACCAATGGCTAAAAGTTTAATTGGTAAAAAATTAGAAGACGAAGTACGTGTACCATTACCAAATGGTGGAGAAATTAACGTTAAGATCGTCAATATCAAATAATAATAATCAAAATACTGTCTAAACTATTACTCATGTTGATAAAAGTATGAGCATAACCGGTCACTATTTGATTGTATAACATATAGTTTCAGAACATGAACGACTCTAACATGTTTATAATGAATCTGGAACTTAAATACGTAGCATTAAGCCCATCAAAGGTCTAAAATCTTTGATGGGCTTATTATTTATTTCAATAATCTGTAATTTTATTGCTCACTTACCAAGGTGCTCGATCGAATTCCGTCTCGACACGCATACTACGCTCACAGTCATTCGCAAACAATATGAAGTTCTAATATGTTATTACTAAAAAAGTAAGACATATACTTATAATTAAATAAATTCCACTAAACTAAATTAACGAGGTGTCTTATGTATAAAAATTAGAATATGTCTCAATTTACTCTACCTATGGAAACAGAAAGGCTAATCATTAAAAACGATAGCGCACACATTGTAAAGAGCATTTAGTAGAAATTATTTCAGACAGTGAAGTCGACGAAGTGAACTATTCCTATGGAGTTTCTTCTTATTATCCTAAAATGTTGTTAAAAATCATCCTTTTTACATATATAAATCCAAGCGATTTTCTCCAGATGCAAAATCGAAAGTGCTTTAACTGATCGCATTCGAATGATAATGGTTAGCACAAAAACAAACTCCTGTTTATAGAACAATTAATCCATTTAAAGTGAACTCAATTGAGCATGATGACATGATTAAATAACAATTATATTTTTAGTTACATATTGAAGTATTCTCATATGACTAAAGTGCTATAAATTAAAAAATTGAATTTTAGTAAATATGAATAGGTTATTTAAGGTGGGATTTTACACTTTAGCAAGAAATATCTATACGACAGCTGTGCGATTTGGTAAATTATTACTAATAATAAACTTTATTTTCTAAATTTTCTAAAAGTAAAGATTATTACAAGTTTAAGTTATATGATTAGGATAGGTTATTAACAATTATAATTTTTTGTAATTAAACATATAACTTAAATTGATGATATAATTAAAATGTTAAGCGTACAATTAAATATTTTACAAAAACGAATTGTTAATAACATAAAGGGGAGAATGTTTTTGGAATTTAAATTAATTAACGAGCAAACAATTATGATTTACTTTGAAAATCAAATTGATCCTAAAACGTTCGCAAAGGTACAACATGTGTCTCAATATATTAAGGATAAACAACTTCAGTCAATAACTGAGATAATACCTTCTTATAGAGCAATTATGTTATATGTTGATACTAATATTTCAACGTTGAACGAAGTATTAAATGACTTGGATTTGGAACAATTGGATATAAGTTCAATAAATGAGAAACAATTAAGAAATAAGACGATTCATTTACCTGTACTATATGGAGGGGAATATGGTCAGGATATTGAAGAAGTTGCAACTTACAATGATTTAACAACAGAAGAGGTTGTCAAAATACATAGCAGCAATAAATATTTAATTTATATGCTCGGTTTCATGCCAGGGTTCCCATTTTTAGGAGGCTTAGATGCTAATTTGCATACACCTAGACGCAAAGAGCCAAGAACAAAGATAGAAGCTGGTTCGGTAGGTATCGCAAATAATCAGACTGGATTATATCCGAAGCAATCACCTGGAGGTTGGCAAATTATTGGTCGAACACCTATCAATGTATTTGATATTAATCGTGAACCGATGTGTTTGTATGAAGCAGGAGATTCGATTCAATTTTATTCAATTGATAAAGACACTTATCAACAAATTGAACAGGAACAAACACAAGATGATTTTAATATTGAAAAGTGGGTGAAGTTTGATTATGAGCATTAAAATATTAAAACCAGGATTATTTAGTACCGTCCAAGATAAAGGTCGAGTAGGTTATCAGGATCAAGGATTTTCGTCTGCGGGTGCATTAGATGATAATGCACTTCGATTAGGTCAAGCGTTATTGAACCATGAAGGACCAGCAATTGAATATACAGTAATTGGACCTACTATAGAATTTTTAGCAGATAATGCTATTGTTATGACGGGAGCCCGTTTTAACGTTACCTTAAATAGCGACAATATTGATCAGAATACAGTCATTAACGTGAAAAAGGGTGATGTTTTAGAAATCGGTCAAGTAACGAAAGGTGCTCGAGGCTATTTAAATTTTGCTAATCCATTACAATTACCTAAAATCGCAGGTAGCTATTCGACACACACAAGAAGTCAAATTGGTGGTTATCAAGGTAGAACGTTAAAAAAAGATGACGTATTAACAACAGAAAAAGTGAAGAATTATACAACGCGCATTGGTCTAAGTGCAAATTACAATGAAGAGATATTCGACCAACAGATTATTTATATCGTTGAAGGGCCTCAGATCGATGCATTTTCAGAAACATCAATAAATGCGCTTACATCATCTGTATTTAAAATATCAGAGCAGTCAGACCGTATGGGTTATAGACTACAAGGTGATAGTATTCCACCAATATCGTCGGCCGATATTATTTCTGAACCTGTAGCACTAGGAAGTATCCAAGTACCAAATGATGGTAATCCAATTATTTTACTTAATGATAAACAAACAGTAGGTGGATATACAAAAATTGCAACAGTTTGTGCCATGGATTTACAAGTTCTTGCACAAAAACAACCTGGATCTGAAATTCAATTTGAATGGATATCTGTTGAACAAGCAACTGAACAATTAAAAGAGAAAGAACATAAATTTCTTCAAGAGTTAACAAACATAGAGCAAAAACCAATATATGATTTGAAGCAATTAAGATCTACAGCTTCAAGAATTAAGAATTTATTAAAAGGGGAATAATGATGAATTTTGAAAAAATAGAGCAATTAATAAAACTTGTTAAAGATAATGACATGAAGAAATTTAAATATAAAGATTATGAGCAAGAAATTGAATTTGATTTTACGGACAATCAGATTAATCAAAGTGTGGGAAATGCGGCCACTCAACCGCAGAGTTTAGATTCACAACCAAGTACAACTCAACAGCAAACAGCATCAGATGAAAGCGTTGACTATGTGAAAGCACCGATGGTCGGTACATTTTTCTTACAAGATGAAAAGGAACTTACAAATCCTTTAGTCAATGTAGGAGATGAAATCAAGAAAGGCGATACAATTGGTTATATTGAAGCAATGAAAGTCCTAAATGAAGTGACTAGCGATGTAGAAGGTGTGGTTGATGAAATTCTAGTATCACACGGAACTACTGTCGAATATGATCAAGCCATTATCAAAGTAAAATAAATTTCTGAAAGGGGCGTTTGCATTGTATCGTTGTTTAATTGCAAACAGAGGTGAAATTGCTGTACGCATCATCCGTGCATGTAGAGAATTAGGAATCGAGACAGTTGCTATTTATGCCAAAGGGGATGAATCCAGTCTGCATGTCAGCTTAGCTGATCAAGCAATTTGTATTGGAGAAGCAAATCCGTTAGATAGTTATTTAAATCAAGATCGAATTATTAGCGCTGCAGAAATAACCGGCGCAAATGCAATTCATCCAGGTTATGGATTTTTATCAGAAAGTCCGTCTTTCGCTAAAAAAGTTGAAGAAAATGATATCTATTTTATCGGACCAACATATAAAACAATGGAATTAATGGGTGATAAAATCACCGCAAGACAAACCGTTGATCAAGCTGGAGTACCTATCATTCCTGGTTCAACAGATGATGTGAAAACTGTTGAAGAAGTAAAACATATAGCTGAAGAAATTGGTTATCCACTTGTGCTTAAGGCAGCGAGTGGTGGTGGTGGTAAAGGTATTCGCATAGTGAAAGAAGCATCTGAACTACCAAAACTGTTTAAAGAAGCTAAAAGTGAAGGGAAAAAATACTTTGATGACGATCGTATCTATGTAGAGGCATTTATACCTGTTGCGAAACATGTTGAAGTACAAGTGCTAGGTGATGGTCAATTTAACTATATACATCTAGGAGAACGCGATTGTTCTGTTCAGCGAAAAAATCAAAAGTTAATTGAAGAATCGCCCTGTGCAGCATTAACTGAAGAAAAAAGAACTGCAATCTGTAACGATGCAGTAAAAGTTGCCAAAGCATCAAACTATCGTAGTGCGGGAACAATAGAATTTTTAGTGACCGAAGATAGTTATTATTTCATTGAAATGAACGCACGTATTCAAGTAGAACATACCGTTACAGAAATGCGTGCAAATAGAGACTTGTTGCAAGCACAACTTTACCTGATGCAACATAATGAGTTGCCATTTAATCAGTCTGAAGTGCAATTTGATGGGCACGTTATTGAAGCGCGTATTAATGCAGAGAACCCAGAAAAGCAATTCCAACCTTCACCAGGTAAAGTAAATGCATTACATTTACCACAAGGGTTTAACGTAAGAGTAGATAGTCTGTTATACCCAGGCTATACTGTGTCACCAAATTATGATTCATTGGTCGCGAAGGTAATTGTAAAGGCTGACAATCGTGACTTAGCAATTCATAAATTGAAAGTAACATTAGATGAAATGGTTATTGATGGATTTACAACTACAGCTGACTTTTTATATGCAGTGCTTTCATATCCGTTATATGCTGAAGGTGATGCAAGAGATGTTGATATAAAATTCTTAGATAGACATCAAATTATCAAGGGGGAATCATAATGCAAATCGACTTAAATTGTGATTTAGGAGAGGCATTTGGTAATTACTCATTCGGTGGAGATACAGATATTATACCGTTAATTACTTCTGCTAACATCGCTTGTGGATTTCATGCAGGTGATCAACACGTAATGAATGAAACGATTAAACTAGCTAAAGCAAATCATATTGGTATAGGTGCTCATCCAGGTTTACCTGACTTACAAGGCTTTGGCAGAAGAAATATGGATTTAACACCAGATGAAGTTTATGACGTCGTAGTGTATCAACTTGGTGCATTAAATGGGTTCTGTAAAATTCATGATGTGCAATTAAATCATGTTAAACCACATGGCGCATTATATCAAATGGGTGCTAGAAACAAAGAAATTGCTAATGCGATTGCCCAAGCAGTGTATGACTTTGATAAAACATTGATTTATGTAGGTTTGTCCAATACTTTATTGATTTCAGAAGCACAAGCAGTTGGGTTGAAAACGGCTTCTGAAGTATTTGCTGACAGACGTTATGAAGATGATGGTCAGTTAGTAAGTAGGAAAGATAATGACGCATTGATAACAGATACTGAAGAGGCTATCAATCAAGTATTGAGAATGGTAACTGAGCAAAAAGTAATTACAAAGAACAAAAATGAAATAGACATACAAGCAGATACAATTTGTGTCCATGGGGATGGCGCACATGCATTGGAATTCGTATCTCAAATTAGAGAGCGTTTAACGAAAGAAGGTATTTCTATTACCAAAATAGGGGGATAAACAAAATGGGAGATAAATTAAAGCCGAAAGCAACAGAGGAAAGTTTCACAAAAAATCATAAAAGGTTACTGTTAGGATCAGTATTTTTAATGGCAACATCTGCAATAGGACCCGCTTTCTTAACTCAAACTGCAGTTTTTACAGCACAATTCACTGCAAGTTTTGCATTCGCCATTTTATTATCAATACTAATTGATATTGGTGCTCAAATTAATATTTGGAGAATATTAGTTGTTACTGGAAAACGTGGTCAAGAAGTTGCCAACGAAATTTTAGGAGGCCTTGGCACTTTCATTTCAATATTAATTGGTATTGGAGGACTTGCCTTTAATATTGGGAATATTGCTGGAGCTGGTTTAGGATTAAATGCAATTTTTGGAATAGACGTTAAAATAGGTGCGGCAATCACAGCAGTACTATCAATTGCGATTTTCATTAGTAAAAGTGGACAAAAAATAATGGATGTTGTAACAATGTTCTTAGGTGTATTAATGATTGCTGTAGTAGCGTTTGTTATGTTTAAAGCAAACCCACCCTATTTAGAAGCAGCAACACATATGGTAATGCCAGAGCAACCACTTGCATTAGTGTTACCAATTATTACCTTAGTTGGTGGTACTGTAGGCGGATACATTACCTTTGCTGGTGCACACAGAATCTTAGATTCAGGTGTAGAAGGAAAATCATTTTTGCCGTTTGTTAATAAAGCTGCAGTGGCAGGGATTTTAACAACTGGTGTATTAAGAACACTGTTATTCTTAGCGGTATTAGGTGTTGTGGTAACAGGTGTAACTTTAAACTCTGAGAACCCACCAGCATCAGTATTTGAACATGTGTTAGGTCCGATTGGTAGAAACATATTCGGTATTGTATTATTTGCTGCCGCTATGTCATCAGTGATTGGCTCTGCTTATACAAGTGCAACATTCTTGAAAACTTTACACAAATCTGTAAATAATAAAACAAATATTATTGTTATCACGTTTATTGTTGTATCTACACTCGTATTCTTGTTCTTAGGTAAGCCCGTTACATTATTAATTGTAGCAGGTGCGTTAAATGGTTTAATCTTACCAATAACATTAGGAACAATCCTTATCGCAAGTAAACGTAAATCTATCGTTGGTGACTATAAACACCCAACTTGGATGCTCGTATTTGGTATTATTGCAGTCATTGTTACGATTGTAACAGGGGTGTTCTCACTGCAAGGTTTAACAGAATTATGGGGATCTTAAGATTTCTATAATGCATTAGTTAATTATCAAACAAACCCTCTGCAATACTTTCAAAAAATGGATTACAGAGGTTTTGTTTAGAACTTATAGACTGTCGACATAAAACCTATGTTGACAGTTTTTTTATTATTGAAAATTTAGATTGTGCAAAAAATCGACTATTTAATTACATTTATAATTAGCTCAAACATTTAACTATTTTATTTAATGTAGTATATTATAAAATGTATTGCTAAAATATAATGTATTATATTTTATAGCTATGTTTTCAATAGTAAGGGATGTTTAAGATGGAAAGAATTATAGATTTTGTAATTGTACTTATTATTGGTATTGTACTCATATCACTAGTTTGTATGGCAATGGCAAGTGTGATGCCATTATTACGAATGACATGGCACAGTGTATATGAAACACCGAGAATGTCTTATGAGTTTCCTCGAAGATACTACTAATGTTAGAGGACTTTTAATGTTAAGTAATGTAATTTGAATGAATATTTGACCAGTTTGCAAAGATGGTCTATACTTTTTAAATTAATAAATTTTTCGAGGCAGATAAAAAATTGTTTTTATCTGTTTTTTACTGTAAAAAATAAATTCGATTATATTAATACTGTATGGAGATGAATGTGACTGAAATTGCATGAAATCAGCGAAAATATTGTATCTAAGATCGAGCTATGAATATAAATATGGTAGAATAGCAAAGGCTAGGATTTTAAGATGAGGTGAATTATAATGATAGGTATCATAGGTGCTATGGAAGAGGAAGTAGCAATCTTAAAAAATAAAATTAATGCATTAGAAGAAATAAAAATAGCGCATGTTATTTTTTATAAAGGACAATTAGAAGGTAAAGATATCGTTTTAACGCAAAGTGGAATTGGTAAAGTTAATGTTGCGATTTCTACAACGTTATTAATCGAACAGTTTAAACCCGATTTAATCATTAATACTGGTTCTGCAGGTGCGTTAGACAAAGCGTTAAATGTTGGAGATGTCGTTGTAAGTGATCGTGTAATGTATCATGATGCAGATGCTAGAGCATTTGGATATGAATTGGGACAAATTCCACAAATGCCAGCAAGTTTCGATAGTGATAGTAATTTATTACAGAAGGCAACTGAGGCTATTAAAGAACAGCAATTAACTGCCAAGATTGGACTTATTGTCAGTGGTGATAGTTTTATTGGTACATTTGAACAACGTGCGACTATTAAGGAG
>NZ_JBICNX010000189.1:0-882 GCF_043107035.1 Staphylococcus sp. 231237_7MaSpsaltlick | reverse complement strand
ATTCTATACTATATACGACCAACAGATGTTTCCGGATTTTTATACAAAACTCTTTTCGTCACCCGAAATTGGACAACAAATGTATGGTACTTTAAATTCTATTCAAGTTTTTTGTGAAGCGTTCATGATGGCATTAGTTCCAATTATTATGATGAAAATCGGTGTTAAGAGGACACTTATATTAGGTGTTATTGTAATGTTTTTCCGTATAGGTTTAAGCGGTGTATTCAATGATCCTACTATAGTATCTATTATTAAAATGTTACACGCCTTAGAAGTTCCATTATTTAGCTTACCGATGTTTCGCTACATTACTTTACACTTTGATACTAAACTTTCGGCAACGCTTTATATGATTGGTTTTCAAATAGCAGCGCAAGTTGGCCAAGTAATTTTATCAACTCCTTTAGGTATATTAAGGGATTATGTTGGCTACGAAAAAACATTTTTCGTGATTATTGCTATTATTTTTATTACAGGTATATTTGCAACATTTCAACTTAAAAATGACAATCAAAATGTTTATGGAGATCCATTTATAACAAAATAGAAAGAGGGATATGCATGGAGCAACAATTTATTAATATTACAAATGACCGTTATCGATTAGGTTATCATCTTATGGCAAAATCTGGTTGGATTAATGATCCTAATGGATTTGTCTATTTTAAAGGATATTATCACGTATTTTACCAACATTACCCATACTCTGCTGAGTGGGGTCCAATGCATTGGGGACATGCACGTAGTACAGACTTAATTCATTGGGAAACACTGCCTATTGCACTAACACCTGGCGATAAAGAAGATAAAGACGGTTGCTTTTCTGGAACTGCAATAGTTAAAGGTGATACTTTATATTTAGTATATACAGGCCATCAC
>NZ_JBICNX010000188.1:0-882 GCF_043107035.1 Staphylococcus sp. 231237_7MaSpsaltlick | reverse complement strand
TTTAGAGAATTTTATTATATTTTAATGACGCAATATCCAAAAACTGCAACTAAGTCCTTCACTGAAAAATATCGTAATATGCAATGGTCATATAGCAAGCAAAATTTTGACGCGTGGAAAATAGGGAAAACTGGATTTCCAATTGTAGATGCAGCAATGCAAAAGCTTAACGAAACTGGGTATATGCCCAACCGTTTAAGAATGGTTGTTTCCCAATTTTTAACAAAGAATCTTTTTATTGTTTGGACTTGGGGAGAAGAATACTTTAGACAATACCTCATCGATTATGACAATGCGTCCAATGTGCATGGCTGGCAATGGTCTGCATCTACCGGCACGGATGCGGCGCCGTATTTCAGAATGTTTAACCCAATACGCCAAAGTGAACGTTTTGATGCCAAAGGTTATTTTATTAAATCTCAACTAGAACTATTTAAGGATGTTTCAAGTAACTATATTCATAATCCTTCAAAAAATAAAGATAAACTGAAAGAAAATTATGATATTGAAATAGGGAAGGATTACCCTAAAACTATGGTAGACCTTAAATTAAGTAGAGAATTCGTTATGAACAAGTTTAAAAGTTTTCGGTAATAATTAAATAATTTAGACACGGAGGTAATAATAGTGATTAAGCAAAACAAATGGATTATTTTATATTTTATATCTTTTTTAATTATGATTTTATTAAATTATTTAAGTGGTGGAAATATAGGAAGTGTGACAGAAGATAACCAGGCAATTATACAACCTGCAGGTTTTGCGTTTTCAATTTGGGGGTTAATTTATGTCCTTATTTTAGCATGGATTATTAAGCTGTTTGTTTCAAATAGTCATAAAAGTATCATAGTTAATGAATTAAAATACCTGCCTATCATTAAC
>NZ_JBICNX010000187.1:0-896 GCF_043107035.1 Staphylococcus sp. 231237_7MaSpsaltlick | reverse complement strand
CTTATTAATATGTTAGATATGAACAAAAACTTAAATAAAAGGGGTTAAAATAAAATGGCAAAAAAAGATAAAAACTTAGAAATAGTTAAAACAACAATATTAAATGAAAATGAAGAAATACAGTATAGTATTTTTGGAGCTTATGAAACTAAATCATTAGGCGCTGACACAGTAAAAAATGGGGTGTTAGTAGCAACTAATCAAAGAATCATTTTTTATGCTAAAAGATTTACTGGTTATGATTTAGAGAACTTCGATTATTCAAAAATAAGTACATTTGAATTGAGTAAAAAATTAATGGGTAATATTATTACATTCTATTCAAGTGGTAATAAAGTAAATATAAAATGGGTAAATGATGATGAATTAGATGACTTTATAGAATATGTAAACAAACGTATGCAAGGAAGAGATTCCAATACAGATACTAAAAAAGAAAGCTCTTCTATCAGTCAAAATTTAAATGAAATAAAGCAACTAAAAGAATTATTGGATATGGATGCAATTACTCAAGAAGAATTTGATTTAAAGAAAAAAGAGTTATTAAATTTATAATTTCAAGTTTATTAGAAAAAGTTTATTTAATTAGGTTATAATTATCTTTAAAGAGAAATATATAGTTATCTAGGCATACGTGTATCTACAACACGTATGCCTAGATTTAGATTGTTTAAGGCGGAGTTATTTTAAAATTTAAAATTATAATTAATTTATGGCTATTAATACAACATAAGTTGTTTAATATATATTTTATTATTAGGTGGATGTTATATGGATATATTTTTATTTCTTTTATGGTTTTTTATTTCTATTGCTTTTATAGTAATGCTCGTTATTACTATTGTTAAAACAATTAGAAAACGTAATGTTCGAGGGTCATTAATAAGCACTATGGT
>NZ_JBICNX010000186.1:0-901 GCF_043107035.1 Staphylococcus sp. 231237_7MaSpsaltlick | reverse complement strand
ACATACAATAATTTAGATATATTTCGAAGAGAACTGTAACCTGAGCAGTTTGTATATAGCGATAGATGTTGGAAAATATAGTTTGAACATACGTTAATATAGTGAATTTTATCAGTAGAATATTAAGGAAATGAATTATATGTCTAAAGGTAATATTAAATAAAATACTAATATAAATTGTATTATTGAGGTGGAAGGATGAATAATGAAATTGAATTAATTTTATTTGATTTAGATAATACACTATATCCATTTAATAAATATTGGAATAATGCTAATAAAGAAGTATTTAAAGAATTTGACTATACTAAAAATCTTGAATACGAAGAATTTAATCGCATGTTGATATACTATGATGAATACTATTGGGTACAGCATGATTCTGGCCAAATCACTTTAGATCAACTACGGTATTTAAGATTAATAAAAACTTTGGAAACATTTAATATCAATATTAGTTACGAAGAAGCTAAAAAGTACTTCGCAACATTTTTTAATTATATATTATCTTATATAACACCGGATTATGAACTTATTGAACTACTTAACATTTAAAAAAACTATAAGAAAATAGGTATTCTAACAAATGGTAAAATTTTGGAACAAAGAGAAAAAATAAGGCGGCTAGATTTTGAAAAAACATTTGATGGAAACGTTTATATTTCAGAAGAAATAAATATTGAAAAGCCTGATAAAAAATCATTTCAATATGTCGCTAAGGCTTTTAAAGTATCAGTTGAAAATACGTTGTTTATAGGTGATTCACTTCATAACGATGTATTAGGATCATTATCTGCAGGTATGAAACCAATTTGGTTAACTTCTGAAAATGATTTAGAAGGTTATCAAATAGATGACGTTGAAATTTATAATGACGATATAAAAAGTCTTGTTATGAAAC
>NZ_JBICNX010000185.1:0-902 GCF_043107035.1 Staphylococcus sp. 231237_7MaSpsaltlick | reverse complement strand
TATCAAACATTTGCCATTCAGCACATTACCGAAACATATACTAATGGATGAATTTAAAAGTGTTAAACAAGTAGACAGCGCTATGAGTTTTATTTTTTGTGATGCGACTTCGCATAAAATTATAGATATTGTAAGAGATAGAAAACTATATTCTCTAAAAAATTATTTTTCTCGTTTTCCTCTCGAAGAGAGAAATAAAGTGTTAACCGTTACAATTGATATGTATGAACCATATATGTCCTTGATTAAAGAAGTATTTCCTAATGCTCAAATTATTATTGATAGGTTTCATATTGTTCAAGCGCTGAATCGTGCGCTTAATATGTCTAGGGTTAAGCTGATGAATACGTTTAGAAGGAGTAATAGACCTTTATATAATAAATACAAACGTTATTGGAAATTACTTCTAACTCCGTTTGAAGATCTTAACGCCTTTTCTTATCGCAAACTTAAGTTATTTAAGTCTTGGCAAACACCTAAAGGTGTTGTTGAGTATTTACTGAGTTTTGATACAAATTTCCAACATAGCTATGAAGTAGTTAATGAATTAAGATATAGTTTAAAACACAATAATTCAAAAGATTTTATAACTACGCTCAATGAAGTAGAGTTAAACGAAGTATGTTTTAAATTAAAAATAGTTCTAAAAACTTTAAAAAAATACCAACTATATATTGATAATACCTTGAAGTACCCTAATATAACCAACGGCCCAATAGAAGGCATCAATAATAAAATTAAACTTATTAAAAGAATATCATTTGGATATAGAAATTATGATAATTTGCGTAATCGTATCTTACTAACTTCACGACTTTATGCTTCTCCAATCAAAAAAGAGATTAAGCAACCTAAGGTTGCCTAATCTCAAAAATGGTATCAGTCCTCTTTGACAAAGAGCC
>NZ_JBICNX010000184.1:0-903 GCF_043107035.1 Staphylococcus sp. 231237_7MaSpsaltlick | reverse complement strand
ACTGAGATTTCAATTGAGTAACGACAAAGGACCATTACTAATTAGTAAGAATAATTTAACCGCATATGCTTATTTTGAATCAACAAATGGTAGCGCATCAGATGTAATTGAATTAGCAATTGAAGATGAATTTCAAGGCATTGTCACGATCACATTAGACAGTGCCTTTTTACATGCTTGCACAAACACAACGGTTACTGGTCAAGTTTATATCGGTGTGAATAATGTAGACGGTAATTCACAATATAATGAGGTTGCAGTGTTTAGAGAGTTTAAATTTGAAGTTGCAGACGCATTGATTAATAAAATTACTTCAACGACTAAAATTGAATACATTCGTATGTTTTCACAACTAAAACAACGAATCGAACAAGAAGTTAAAGATATCGAAGAAGCTATCGCTAACGGTGCCGATTATGTTGCAGAAATGAAAACAGTGTTACAACAAGGGAAAGATGCACTTAATAAGATTGTGATTGATGGTAAAGCAGATATTAATACACTCATTACACAATCTAAATCAGATATAGATGAAACAGTTTCACAAAGTATTGAAGATATCGCAACGTTATCAAATAATACGAAAACATCTATTCAAAATACTGCAGATACTGCGAATGAAAGTGTTAAAGCAACCAGTGACCAAGCTATTACCCATGTTGATGCAAAAGTGGCAGAATTTAATAAAACGGTTGAAGATAATGGTTTCGTTACACCGGAACAGTTGGACACTAATATTAATAGTCTTAATTGGCAAAAATACAAGTTAACAAATGATGATGGTAGTTATCAAATTGTTGCGTTAGCTGAAAACTTAGATAACCTATACAACCTACCAGCTGGTAACTTCTACACTACTTCAGTGCCAATCACCAGCGCTTCTTCTCAAGCTGGTTTTACGAC
>NZ_JBICNX010000183.1:0-903 GCF_043107035.1 Staphylococcus sp. 231237_7MaSpsaltlick | reverse complement strand
ATTAAATTGCCATCTTCGGCATCATCTAAATTTAGAATTTTATATTTTTATTTAAGTAATCCACCATAACTCAACATACATTTTCGATATAAACCTTGTTTTAAATTACTAACCTGAATTTTTTTACTATATCCAGTTAAATAATCCGATGACTTAATCGGATATTTTGAGGCCTCTTTGATTGCTATAGATTATTTGAATTACTGATTAAAGATATTATGTTGTTTCATGTTTTGACGTCGCATATAAAGTGCATGTGTTTCTTCGAATTCAGCTTTAATGGATTGCATTAAATACCCTTGCATCGCTTCAACCGTTTCATTCTTTTGTAGCAGCATCGCTTTAAAACGTTTCAACACACTTACAATTTCAAACTCAACATCTTCTAAACGGTAATACGTATCATGTGCATTATTAAATGATTTTTTACCTTTGAGTAATACACTTTTAATAATCCGAATTTCTCTAATTTCAAATTTACTTAAATAGTCTTGAAGTTGTTGAGGCAATTCTTCGAGGACTTGAAACTTAAGCGCATCATTATTAAATTCGGTTTGTTGATGATTTGTATGATTCGAATGATTATTGTTTATTGAATTGTTGTATGTATCATTCATATCATGCGTATCATTATTCTCAGTCTCTATATAATCAGTATTACTTAAGTCAGTATCATTAGAGTCTAAGTTTTGGGATTCTGGGCTCCCATTGTTTGGGATTCTGGGCTCCCATTGTTTGGGATTCTGGACTCCCATTATTTGGGATTCCTTGCTATCACTTGATTCGTCATTGTTTGAAGTGCTATTTTGTATTTCTTTTTCAATATTTATATTTGTTTCAATTTCATGAAGGTATAGTTTGTTTGGTCGATTAAATCCAGTTTTAACTTGTTCTAATAAACCC
>NZ_JBICNX010000182.1:0-908 GCF_043107035.1 Staphylococcus sp. 231237_7MaSpsaltlick | reverse complement strand
ACATAACTCTTGATTATCTATTATTATATCTGGCGTCATTGTTTTCACTTCATATTCTGGTAAAAATGAGGATTTGATCTTATAAACTTCATTACTTTCGTCCTTTTCCCATAAAGTAGCACAGTCATGCCCAAATGAATAGTTCTTTTCATCTAAATATAAAAACTCAAATTTCTTCTCTTCTTTACCAATATTTATATCTAATTCTGATGGTTTAGGATAAGGTAAAAAATATCCTTTATCTTTAATTGTTACTTCTAAATCAGATTGAAAAAGTATTTGTTCATCAGTATTATCACTGTTATTATTTGTTCTATTTTCAATCGTTAAAGTTACAATTTTTGAATTGTTTTTGATTTTCCTAATATTCGAATATAATATAACATCTAACTCTTCAACATCTAAATTACTTTTATCTTTCAAATTTAATTCATAATCCTCTATATTTTTATTTTGGTTAGTTGTAATATCAATTTCACTTTCTAACCCTCTTCTCATCCACCAATTTTTATTATATCCATTTATACTCTGTAGATTAGTATTATAATTTGTCTTTAATTTATAATGTCCACATTCAAACTTAACTTTTAAAGTATTAACATCCTCTGGAATAGCAAATGTAATACCCATTGTAGATTGTTTATACATTTCACTGCCGGAAATACTCACTTCATTAGTTTCTTCTTCATTTTTATCATTATTAACTTGCTTATTATTTAAATCCACTTGTAATTCTTTTTCATTTTCATCATTATCATCTTCTTCAACAGTGTTCAAAGTATGCTTAGTAGGATACAAAAGTCCAGCTGCATATTTTTTACTAGGCAGCCCTTGATTATATATTTCTTCAATTATAGAACCATAACGATAACTCAAATGATTATTAATTACATTTGTAGCAGTAGTAT
>NZ_JBICNX010000181.1:0-909 GCF_043107035.1 Staphylococcus sp. 231237_7MaSpsaltlick | reverse complement strand
GTTAGACCTAAACCAATTAATGTTCCAATAAGGGATAGGATAAAAGTTTGTGCTAATACTACTTTTGCTAAATAGCTATTAGTGAAACCTTGTGCTTTAAGCACTCCAAATAAATTTGTTTTTTGAAGTGTTATTACATATAAAAATATACCAATTACAGTAGCAGATATGACAAATAAGAATGTAATCATAAAGTTTAATGTTAGATTTTGAGCTTGATAACCTGGTAAGTTTTCTACAAAATCATCAATTTTTATTGCTTCTAAATCATTATCTGTATTTTTATCTGCCCATTTATCGTCTTTTAGGACTATGGCGTTTGTCTTATCATTTGTAAGTTTTGGATTGATTTTCTCTATTGTTTTGTTATTAGAAAATAAGACAGGAGAGGCATTGTATTTAGCACTTTCACTAAAACCTACTATTTTCAATTTTTCATCTGATTGGGATAAAGTTAATTGATCACCAACATGAAACCCTTTATCTTTCAATGTAGCATCTGCCACTACTTCATTATTGTTTTTAACATTACTTCCTTCAATAATATTAGGTACTAAAAAGGAATCAGCTGTAACACCAAATAGTAAGGCATTTTCTTCTTGCTTACTATTAGAAGCAATCACACCTGTTTGTTTAAGTGTAGTCTGTTCTTCATATTTATCAGATAATTTATTTTTATCAAAGATAGATTGCTCAACCGTTTGGTTTGCATCTTTGTTGAGAATGATTGCATCTGCTTCCCATTTGTCTATGCCTTCTTTATTCATATTTATAAGCCCATTTGCCAAACCAGAAAGTAGAAAAAGTAAATAACTAATCATAATAAGTACACCGATAATTAAGCTGAATTTCAATTTATTTCTTTTGATTTCATTCCAAGCTAAAAACATGTATGCCTCCTGTAAAATT
>NZ_JBICNX010000180.1:0-924 GCF_043107035.1 Staphylococcus sp. 231237_7MaSpsaltlick | reverse complement strand
ATCTTGGGAACAACACAATGTTTACGGTAAATATTTAATGGGTGCTTTCCGTTTCGACGTAAAACAAGCAGATGCTAATGCTGGTTTCTTTGTAACTGCAGATTTTTCTGACGCACCTGCAGAAGCGCCAGCTGGAACAACTCCTGAGGGAGCTTAATAAATAAAGGGGTGAGTAATGAATGACATTAGAACAATTAAAGTTGCATATGCATGTCACTCACTCGATGGAAGATCCTTTGATAGAAATGTACATGAGGTGGGCAGAATCAGAAATAAAAGATTCTGTCTATCCTGATAACGATACAAGAAATGAAGAATTTTTCAAAGACAATTCGATTTTTGAACGCGGTGTATTCTTACTTACTTCCCATTATTTCCAAAACCGATACGCATATTCGGACATTGATTATCACGATGTTCCGGATGGTGTGCTTGGTGCCATACAGAAATTGAGAGGGGCTTATCCATATGAGAGTTGACGCAATGAAAGACTTTGTCACTTTCTATAACAGTAATAATGATAGTCCTTATCCCGGTATGGGTGGAAAAGATAAAGTATTTGAATCGTGGGGAGAAATTTACGAACCATCTACAAAAGATGTTCAATTAAACAGTTTAGAAACATCTACAGTCAATGTGACGTTGATTATACGAAATGCTTTTCCTGAATATGTTCCTAAAGAGTATCACACTTTTGTTGTTGAAACCGGTATGTATCAAGGTACTGAGTTCAATATTAAGAATGTGGCGCCTAAAGATGAAACAACTATTAAGATAGTAGGTTCGAAAATATGGGCGTAAAAATCGAAGGATTAGAACTAATAGAGAAAGACATTCAGAAAAGGTACAGTCGTTCAAGTATGAATAAAGCAGAGAAACGAGCTATACAAGCTGGTGGGAACTTTATTCGGAACAAAATAGCAA
>NZ_JBICNX010000017.1:0-93456 GCF_043107035.1 Staphylococcus sp. 231237_7MaSpsaltlick | reverse complement strand
CTCGACTTGCATGTATTAGGCACGCCGCCAGCGTTCATCCTGAGCCAGGATCAAACTCTCCATAAAAAATTATGATGTTTGATTAGCTCATAAAATACTAATTTGTGTTATCATTAACACGTTTTTTGAACCAACGATTATCGTTGTGTTCGGAATTAACGTTGACATATTGCAATTCAGTTTTCAATGTTCATTAATGTATATATGGAGCGGGTGATGGGAATCGAACCCACAACATCAGCTTGGAAGGCTGAGGTTTTGCCATTAAACTACACCCGCAAATTAATAGTGTTAATATATTATTAAGAAGTTATTTGATGCGGCCGAGAGGATTTGAACCTCCACGGGATTACTCCCACTAGGCCCTCAACCTAGCGCGTCTGCCATTCCGCCACGACCGCTTGGCAAAACGGTTCTCTTAAAGTTACAAATATTATTGTAATCTATTTGTAATGCTTTGTCAACAACTTTTTAAATTTGCTTTAACAATGTTTAAGATTTATTAATGTTGTTACTTATTATTTTCGCAACGTTTAATATCTTATAACATATACAAACTATCGTCAACATTTCCACCGAAGAAAATATTGAAATTTGACACTAACTCAAAATATTTTCTCTATTTATTACTATTATCTATAATAACTTGCCTAATAATACTAAAAAACACCATTATCGATATTCCGATAATGGTGTTCTTATAATACACTATTTGTTATTTAACATATTTCAATTAATTTTCCACTACAAATACCACAAACCATCTTTTGAGTATTTACTTTGCGAATCCTTTTAAATTCTGTGCCGCAATGATTACATTGATAAACGTGCTTTACTCGATCTTCATAATTTGTAATTGCAGAACAGTATCTTGGTGCGCCAGTTATCCTACTCAATTCTTTAAAATCTTTATCTCTATGTTGATAACCTTTACCTTCAAGGTGCAAATGATAATGACATAATTCATGTTTGATAATATCAATCACTGCCTTAGTACCATACGTATCAAATTGCTTATTATTCACTTCTATATTATGTGACTTAAGTAAATAACGACCGCCCGTTGTTCGTAATCGCTTATTAAAATAGGCTTTATGCTTAAATTTTTTATTGAACAAATTCTCAGAAATGCTTTCAGTTAACCTTTGCAATTCTTTATTATTCAACTGGATCAATCATCGTTAATGAAACTTTTCCTTTCTTCTCATCAATATCTAATATCCATACATCTACAATATCACCAACACTCACAATATCCATTGGATTTTTAACAAATTTCTTCGATAGTTTAGATACATGTACTAAGCCATCTTGTTTTACTCCTATATCAATAAACGCCCCAAAATCCACAACATTTCTCACTGTACCGCTTAATTTCATATTTTTGGATAAGTCCTCGATAGAAAGTACATCAGATTTTAGAATTGGTGTTTCATAAGCATCACGTGGATCTCTGTTAGGTGCAATAAGTGATTTAGTTATGTCTTCTAATGTTGGTTCTCCAATGTTTAGCCGAGTAGCAATTTCTGCAATATCAATTTTATTTAATGCTTCTTTCAAATTATCTGTTCCTAAATCATCTGTTGATAAATTTAGTTCATTTAAAAGTTGATAAGTCACTTCATAACTCTCTGGATGTATAGATGTATTATCAAGTGGCTCTTGACCATCGACTATTCTTAAAAAACCAATACTTTGTTCAAATGTTTTAGCACCTAATCTTTTAACTTTAGCTATTTCTTTATTATGTTTGATAGCTCCATTTTCTTCGCGATAGTCTATAATATTTTGTGCGATTGAAGCAGACAATCCAGAAACATATTGTAATAATGATTTTGAAGCTGTATTAACATCAACGC
This sequence comes from Staphylococcus sp. 231237_7MaSpsaltlick, assembly GCF_043107035.1. Taxonomy (NCBI): domain Bacteria; kingdom Bacillati; phylum Bacillota; class Bacilli; order Caryophanales; family Staphylococcaceae; genus Staphylococcus; species Staphylococcus sp. 231237_7MaSpsaltlick. Next base: position 91,597 of record NZ_JBICNX010000017.1, on the reverse strand, counting down.
CAACTTGGTTAACTGCTGTTTCTACTACAAATGTTAAAGCACCTTCTAATTGTTTTTGGTTAACATCATGTTGATATTGACCTACACCAATTGACTTTGGATCAATTTTAACTAATTCGCTTAATGGATCTTGCACACGTCTACCGATTGATACAGCACTTCTTTCTTCAACCTGAAAGTCAGGAAACTCAGATCTAGCAATTTCTGATGCTGAATATACTGATGCACCCGCTTCATTAACAATGATAAATTGTACATTTAAGTTGTGTGTTTGAATCATGTTGGCAACAAACTGTTCTGTTTCACGACTAGCTGTCCCATTACCAATTGCGATTAATTCTACATCATAGTCTTTTACATATTTTAAAAATGTTTTCTCTGCAGCTTCCACTTTATTTACTGGCGGATGAGGATACATTACGCCTTTAGCAATAAATGTTCCGAAAGGATTAATCACAGCAAGTTTACAACCTGTTCTAAATGCTGGATCTACACCTAGAATTTGCTTACCTTTCATCGGTGGTTGTAGTAACAAGTTTCTTAAGTTTTCGCTGAAGACGTCTATTGCATGCGCTTCTGCTTTCTCTGTCAAATCACCTCTAATTTCTCTTTCAATTGAAGGCATTATCAATCTCTTCAAACTATCTTTAACAGCATCTACAATAAATTCTGTTCCTTCATGCTCTGATGTCACTTCATATTTACGGATATAGTTTTCAATTCCAGTTATATCCATTTCTAGTTTAACGGAAATTACTTTCTCTTTTTCTCCTCGATTAATTGCTAACACACGATGATTCGCTATTTTTTTAATCGGTTCTGAATAATCATAGTACATACTAAAGATTTCTTTTTCATCTTCAGCATTTTTCTTTTTCTGAGTTACCAATTGACCATACATATATGTATCTTTTAAGATTTTCTTTCTATATTTAGGTTCGTCAGATATATGCTCAGCGATAATGTCTTGAGCACCTTGTATCGCTTCGTTAGTATCTTTAACTTCCTCATTTATAAATTGTTGTGCTTTACTCTCAATCGATTCAGTCAATTTTGGTTGCTTTAACCAAATCGCTAATGGTTCTAAACCTTTTCTTTTAGCTTCAGTCGCTCTTGTTTTTTTCTTTTGTTTAAAAGGTCTATACAAATCTTCAACACGTTGTAATTTCGTTTGTTTTAAAATATCTTGCTTTAATTCGTCTGTAAGTAAACCTTGTTCATTAATATTATTAATTACTTCTTCTTTTCTTTTCTGAAGATTAACCATATATTGATATTCATCATCAATTTGTTTAATTTCTACTTCATCTAAACCGCCAGTTTGTTCTTTACGGTAACGTGCAATAAAAGGCACCGTATTTTTATCTTCTAATAATGACAACACCGCATTAATTTGTTGTGTTGTAAAATTATATTTTTCTCTAATAGATTGTATTAAGTTGCTATCCATAGTGTCCTCCAATTGATACATTTTTACGCTTATCTTTATTTTAACACATACTGTATACTACTAAGTTTGTTAACTATAAACCAAAATACTTTAGATGTATTTTACATAAAAAAGAGACAGTGATTCCCTAGATAAAGGTTACTGTCTCTTTTAATTATCATTTATTTGCAGCATCTTGTAACTTTTTAATTGCTGTACGCTGTAGTCTAGAAACATGCATTTGGCTCAAACCAATTCTCTCACCTGTTTCCTTTTGACTCAGTCCTTCAATAAATGTACATTGAATGATTTGTCTTTCACGTTCAGAAAGAATAGGAAGTATTTTTTCTAATATCATGCGTTTTTCTGTTAGATCATAATTATCATCTTGTTGACCCATAATATCGAGTAATGTGACAGTAGAACCATCTTTGTCAGCTTCTATTGAATGGTCAACACTTAAAGCGTTATAGCTTTGTCCCATTTCCATAGCTTCCAATACTTCTTCCTCATTTACTTCCAATCGATCTGCTATTTCTTCAATTGAAGGTGAACGTTCTAACTCATTTGTTAGTTCATCGCTCACTTTTTTTATACGCGGCCCTATTTCTTTTATTCTTCTAGGCACATGTACACTCCATGTTTTATCACGTAAATAACGCTTGATCTCACCAATAACTGTCGGTACTAAAAAAGCTTCAAATTTTCTGTCAAATGACAGGTCAAATCGATTGATAGCTCCTATTAATCCAACCATACCAACCTGAACAAGGTCTTCGTGATGAGATTGACCTTTAGAATATTTATATGCCAATGATTCAATCAACTTTCTATAATGCTTGACTAGTTTATCTTGCGCATCAGTGTGTTCATTATTTTGTTGTTCTTTAATCCATTGGTTTATTTGTTCAGGTGATACATCATTAACTGATTTCGACTCTTTCGCCATTATTTCGCACCTGCTCTTTTTTAATATACTTTATCATACTGATTGTTACACCTGATTGTTTATCGACTGTAACTTCATCCATTAAAGATTCAATTAAAAATAGACCCAGACCACCTTCTCTTAAGAAATCAATATTTTCATCTTCCTTATATGGTCCCAATTTTTCTTTTGTTTCTTCATAATCAAAGCTATCACCTTGATCAGATATAACAATTTTAATTTTGTCGTCAAAGATTTCAAAACATAGGTTAATCATGCCTACGTTATCTGGGTTGTCTTTATATGCATGTTTAACTGCATTAGTTACAGCTTCACTTACGGCAATTTTTGCATCTTCAATATCGTCATATGATGCGCCAGCTCTTGAAAACACTCCAGACAATGTTAGTCGAATTAAACTGACATACTCTGCAGATGCTGGCAAGCGCATTTCAATATAATCTTGTTTTTGTTGCACGTTATTCAACCTCCGTTCCTTCATTAACATGCATCAAATCTTTCAAACCAGTTATATCAAAAAGTCGACTTATACGATCTGAAACACCTAATATATATAGTTCTTTATCGTGTTGGTTTAGCGCTTTTAGCGTTCCAACAAATAATCCTAATCCTGTTGAATCCATATAACTCACATTTTCTAAATTTACATGTATATCATGAGTTCCTTCTTGTCGCATCGGCACTAAGACTTCTTCTAATTCTGGAACAGTATAAACGTCTAGTTCTCCTCCAACTTTTACCTCATAATATGTATCATGAGTTACTGTTTCAATATTAAGATTCATAACATTACACTCCTAATTATAGTCTAATTCCTAATTTTTATACCCTTTAAAAGCAAAACTAACCTAGTCTATTAAAAACTAATTCACTCTTTTTATAATTAATATCGTTAAATCGTCTCGCTTCTCTGGTTTTTGAACTTTTAAAATCGCTTCATATAATAACTGCACGATATCCTGTGGATGCATATGTTTGTATTTATGAATCATATTTAAAAGAATTTCTGTATCCACAAAATCTCCTGATTCATTTCGCACCTCGGTGACGCCATCGGTAAAGATGATTACAAGGTCATCCAAATAAATGGGTATTTCTTGTTGTTTATATCTCGTTTGTTGATTAACACCTAGCACGCGACCACGCACACTTATTTCTTCAAATTCTTCAGTTTCCGCTCGATATATGTAGCCAGGTTCATGTCCTGCCGAACTGCAATATAATAAATGATTTAATTCTTCATATAAGCCATAAAACATCGTCACAAACATATTTTGATTTACATTTTTTTCAACAACACGGTTCAATCGCTTTAAACCATCACTTGGCAATTGTGAATGACCATATGAGTCCATACCAAATTTAATCATACTCATCGCTAGCGCTGCAGGTATACCTTTACCGATAACATCTGCAACAGCAAAACTCATCGTACCATCTTTATGATCAATCAAGTTAAAATAATCGCCACTTACTTTTTGAGCAGCTACTGAAATGACCCCAATTTGTATGCTATCAAACTGAGGTATATCCGTCTTTAACATGGTTTGTTGAAGTCTTGAAGCTAAATCAATTTCTTTATCATGATATTGTAATCGATCAACGAGTCTTTGATAATCTCTATAATTATATCCGAAGCCTCTAACAACTTCTTTAAGCACATTGAATGTTTCTAAAATTTGAGTTTCACTTAATTCCAACTTTTTAACATAGTCTTTATGAATTTGTACGACGTCTTCAGGCAAAAGATCTTTTTTTATGATTTCATTTGTGAAGACTTCCGTCTTTTTTAGTAATTCAGTACTATCTGTTGTATGTAAACTCTCATCAATTAGCGCTTTATATTGATTTTTGAATTCTTCCACGTGGTAATTCCTCCTCAAAATGCAAATATAAATCGCATACATCGCCTTTTAACATATCTAAAAAGTAATTATGTATGTATAACTCTTAAATACATCGATATTTAATTATTTATTATAAATCATCCGAATATATTATCACAAACATATCAGTTTATTTTTTAATATTTTATTTATAAATAAGTAATAAAAAAGCTTTAGGATAACCTAAAGCTTTTAAACTTTGACATCCTTTCATAAGTCATATCTACAATAATTTAAATATGCAATCTGAAAGATTACATTTATTCTTACAATTAAGTGTTTATTGCATTCTATAGAGACTAGATGTCTATACTTCATTATTTTGTTGACCTATTTAATAAACTTATTATAACTAAGGCTTGTGGTTTCTTACATTATGTAGGCCTAAGCTAATGTCAATGGCATAATTAACTTCTTTCATCTTCTCTTCAGAAAGATATGTTAACTTTTCCTTTAACCTTTTCTTGTCTAAAGTTCTTATTTGCTCAAGCAAAATCACCGAATCTTTATCAAGTTTATATTTACTTTTTTCTATTTCTACATGTGTAGGTATTTTAGCTTTATTTATCCTACCTGTAATTGCCGCAACAATTACGGTAGGACTATATTTATTTCCAGTATCATTCTGTATGATAACTACAGGTCTAATTCCCCCTTGTTCAGACCCTTGAACTGGTGATAAATCAGCTAAATAGACGTCTCCTCTTCTCATCATTCATTGTTATTCTTAGAGCTGATATAAATTTCATTGCAATCACAAGCTTCACATTCAAATGGAAAAGCTTCTGCTGCAAGGGAGAGGTTTAAATCGGCCATCTGAGAATAACCTTCTTTTAGTAGTTGTTCTATGCTATTATGATTTCTGCTTTGCGTGATACTTACCATGAATAAAGACCTCCATGTGACTAAAAATAGAATATATTATGTTTACTTGTTAGATATATAATAACAAATTTTAAATACAGTGACTATACTATTTTAGTAATTCATTATTTATTTCTACGACTTCAGTCCCATGATATATTCGTGGCAATCTTCTATTTAAGTTACAAAGCACCTCATAATTAATTGTATGTTGTTGTCGTGCCAATGCTTCAGCTGATTGTGGTGTATCTACATGATGATCCATTAAAATCACCTTATCTCCTACTTTAATTTCGGCTGGCACTTTAATGATAATTTGATCCATGCAAACTTTTCCAATCACTTCACACTGATGACCATTTACATTGACATAAGCCCCAGACATTAACCTTGGATAACCATCTGCATAGCCTACAGGGATAATTCCAATTTCAGTAGGTTCTGTAGCAGTATATATACTGCCATAACTCACCGATTCTCCTGGTTGCAATACTTTTCGCTGTACTACCTCACTAATCCATTGCGCACTCGGTTTTAAATGTACTTTAACATTATCTTTGACATAATGTGATGGATAATAACCATATAGTGATATACCAATTCTAACTGCATTACAAAATTGGGTATCTTTCATTAATGCACCTGCTGAATTTTGAGAGTGAATAAATTCTGGTTTACGGGCTTGATTAACCATTTCCTCAAATAGATTTTGTTGTTGATTCATAGAGTCTCCTGGTTCATCTGCACAAGCAAAATGAGTAAATACCCCTTCAAAAATTAAGTGTTCATGGGTATCAATCGTTTCAATAATCTTCTTATATTCTGATACGTCTTTCACACCTAATCTGCCCATACCTGTATCAAGCTTAACATGGAACCATTGATCCTTTTCATTTTCTTTTGGAAGGTTTGTTATGACTTCATCTAGCCATGCTTTTGAAGGCACTGTTACAGCAACTCGATGTTGTAATGCTTTATTAATATCCGCAGTTGGAATAACGCCAAGTACGAGTAATTTAGCATTGATACCATGCATACGTAATTCAATTGCTTCATCTAATGTAGCTACTGCAAAAAATTCCGCACCATTTTTCATGAGTTGACGTGCAATCGGTAAACTCCCTAATCCATAGCCATTTGCTTTAACTACTGGGATAACCGTTTTAGTTGGATGTAATTTTTGAAACACTTGAAAATTCGAAACAATTGCATTTAAATCAACATTCACATAGGTTGATCTATAATACTTATCGGACATAAAGCATTAACCTCCTGTTTTGATAAAATAAAATTTCCTACATATATTAAAACAATTTTATAACAAGCTTGATGAGATATCCAAATTAAAAATACTAACTTTTTATTTTTTTTCGAGTATCACTTGGCTCATAGCATAATGCTCTGTATGCGTTATACTAACATGAACATAAAAACCGTCATATGCAATGGTTGGTTTCCCAAATTCATCGTTAACACAGTCAATATCATTTAGAGCAATGGTTTTACCGAGTCCAGTACCCAACGCTTTACTAAAGGCTTCTTTACATGCAAACCGCCCTGCTAAAAACTCCATCTTTCTCGGTTCATGACTAAAACTATGAAACGTTGCTTGTTCATTTATAGTCAATACACGCTCAACAAGCTTCTTCTGATGGTGATAAAGTTGAGTGATTCTATCAATCTCAATCAAATCGACACCAATACCATATATCATTTTCACATCACCTATAATATTTTATTGTATTTCTGAATTCATGTTATGTTGTTGCTTTATCATTGCTTTAATTTTGTCTGCTTCTTGAATATCAATTAATTTAATTTCTTTATTTCCACCTGCAGTTGATAACGTTAACGTTGCTAAATTATATTTTCTCATAATCATACCTCTATGAGTATCTACGTTTTGTATTCTAAATAAAGGTATTGCATATCTTTTTTTAAACCATAACCCTTTTTTTATAGTTACTGTCTCATTATCGATTTTATATTCAAAAATTTTATAGTAAATCAATGGTAGAAACACCACACCATAAATGAAAAATAGAACAGATATAATTAACATGAACACTAAAATAAAAATACTCACTTTGACTGTAACCCAGGATAACCACCATTTATTTACAATAAAAAGTGCTATGGAAATAACAATAAATATACAAAACCATATACCAAAGTTCAAGCGAATCGCCTGTTTACTTGCTTCGGCCATATGTTTATATTGATTCATGCTCTTCCCTCCTTAAGTACCATTCTTTTAATGCCTCTACATGTTCTTGTTTATTATATTTCAAACCTATCTCCTGTTTACCGCTTGCTTTTGCAATAATAAAAACAAAATTCATCAATTGCTTCCTTGCTAGAAACGGATTACGCTTTAATTCCATACCCAATAATTTATCGTGCTTAAAGTAAGTTGTTTTAAAACCGAATAGTTTTGTATTTTTTATAACTAACTCATCTCCATCAAGCGTATAACCTGATTTTTTTATTACAATAATACTATGCAACGCCAATATAGCAATAATAAATAGTGCTAAATAAACTGGCCATACTTGCCAAAAATATGCCACAATTATACTACTGATTAATAGAATTAGAGATTGAATCCAGAAGTATCTATGATAACCACTCCACGGCATCCCTTGTTGAACAGACTGAAATTTCATATTTGGCATTAATGGCTTAATAATTTCATATGCCTTTTGTTGTTTGATAAAGGGTAACACTGTCACATTACCATTTAATGTCACATCATCTTTATCAAAGTCATCCATATCGCTTGTAATCGTAAAATGTATAGAGGTATAGCCAAACATCTTTCTTAAAAATGATTGTTTTTCTACTACGGCTTGCACACGATTAATTGGTACTGTAATGTTTTTAACATTAAATAAGCCATATGAAATGTTTAATTGTTGATCACTTTCCGTGACAGTGTAATTAAAGTTTTTAAATATCACAATTATAGTTCCTACTATGTAACTCAGCAATAAAATAATACCAACAATAATTAAAACAATTACAAAGATAGCTTGGCTTATATGAGATAATTCACTGTTTAGCCATTCCCATGGTAATTTATCAGAAAGTGAGCCAATGATTGGAGATAATGTTGCAAACGCTACGCCAATTGCACCACTTGTCAGAGCCATTAACAGTAACTCTTTAAATGATAATTTATATAATTGTTGATGTGACGTTTGTTGTTTTGAATCAGAGACATGTTGTTGTGTCGGTTCATTTTGCTCTATTTCTTGATGATTTGCCAGTAAGTTTTGTTGTGCTTGTCGCAACTCACTTTGTATTAAAGTACTTTGTTGCTTCGACACTGTTTCTAAATCAATACCGTCACTTGGCGTTTTGATTTGAATTTTGACTCCGCCTACGATTTGATTAATCAAACTTTGGGATGTATCCATTGATTGGATTCTTCTGATATTTAATTCTTTTCTTTCCTTAGTAAACACGCCGGTATCCAATATAAAGTGATCGTCCTCGATCCAATATCGTGTGTTATATACCTTTACCGCACGAAATAAGAATGAAATTATAAATATAAGCGAAACAATACCTGGATATATGTATGACTTAAAATCCGTAAAATCAAAATTTTTCAAATTAAAAATTAAGAAAATAATGACTAAAATAATATTTTCTTTTATTGCCTGTATTACACCTGTTAAATAAGAAATGGGATGAAGTTTTTGCGGTTTATACATCTGAATCCACTCCTTCTAAATAATTCATAGCTAACGCTTCAAAAGCCAAAGCATCGCTAACGTTCATTAAAGGAAACACTATTTCATGACCAGCAGTTACTATTGTCAACTTAGCTATTCCCCAGCGCTTTAAAAGTGGGTTACTCGCAATTTCCAGAAATTGAATACGCTCTAACTTAACATATTTAGCTGATTTAAAATAAAATGATTGATTAACTTGTACATAATGTTCATTAATACTATAGAACATGTATCTATATTTTATCCAAGGTATAGTGAGCATATAAATAAAACTGATAACGATTAAACCAATAAATACATAAATTAAAAAATGCCACCAGTTAAAGTGCTGCCATAAATAAATCAACGCCAATATGACAACTAAACCTATAAGAAACGAGAGCCCTTCGCATATATATAAATATGTTTTTGCACGCTTAGGACTACGTACAAATTCAGATAACTCTGCCATTGTTACACTCCTTTATATTGTTTTCAATTTATTATAACATAGCAACTTTAATCATTTTAGTAAACAATCAATTTTTAAATTAATGCTAAAACAATTTAATAATATTGCTTATTAATAGCAAATTTCCTTCATGTTTTTTAAGGTAAGAACAAAAAAATCATCCCATTATTAATGGGATGATTAAACCTAAAGTTCATATATGGTCATGTTCGTTTTATTTCTTGTGGTCAGCGAAAGTTCTACCTTTCATTGACTTTTTATTATTATTTCGATCGTTTGAGCGATCGTTTTTCTTCTTATTATAACCGCCTTTTGAACGACGATTTTTGTTATCAAATTTATTACCGCGTTTATTGTTACCACGTTTTGGACCTTTACTTTGTCTGTTTTTACGAGAAAGTGGTTTTTCAAATGTTAATTGTACATCTACATCATCATTTGATTCCACTAATTCTTGTAATAACGCAGCTACTAAGTTAACGTCACTATATTCTTCAATTAATTCTGAAGCAATACGTTGTAATCGTGGTTCACTATCACGTGACATCCATTTTTGGACTTTACCTTTAATATCACTTTCACGCGCTTTTAATACTTCTTTACGATGTGGTGGTCTTAACGCTTGCATTTGACGTTTATTTGTTTGTTCAATTTGGCGGATATAATCCATCTCAATTGGATTAACAAATGTAATCGCAATACCTTCTTTACCTGCACGACCAGTACGTCCTATTCTATGTGTATAACTTTCTGTATCTTGAGGAATATCAAAGTTATATACATGACTTACACCAGAAATATCTAATCCTCTTGCTGCTACATCTGTCGCAACTAAAATGTCTAATTGATCGTTTTTGAATTTTTTAAGTACTTCTAAACGTTTAGCTTGTGTAATATCACCATGTAATCCTTCAGCTTTATAACCTTTAGAAATCAATGCACTTGTCAATTCATCTACACGGCGTTTCGTACGGCCGAATACAATAGCAAGCTCTGGTTGATGGACATCTAAGAAATTCGTAAATGTATCAAATTTTTCTAATTCTTTTACAATAGTATAGAATTCTTCAATTTGAGGATTTGAATTTTCATTATTCATCGTTTTAACAATTGATGGTGATTTCATAAATTGTTGAACTAACGTTTGAATTGCTTTAGGCATCGTTGCCGAGAATAGCATTGTTTGACGTTGTGAAGCAGGAATCTTATCCATGATAAATTTCATATCATCGATAAAGCCCATGTTCATCATTTCATCTGCTTCATCTAAGATTAATGTGTGAATATCGTTTGTTTTTAATGTACGACGATTTAAATGGTCAATCACTCGTCCTGGTGTACCAACCACGATTTGAGGGCCTTTTTTAAGTGCTTTGATTTGACGGTCGATCGGCATACCACCAAATACAGTAACGACTTGAACGTTAAGTCCTTTACTAAATTCTTTAATTGATTCGGCTACTTGCATCGCTAACTCTCTTGTAGGAGCTAAGATTAAAGCTTGGACGCCTTCTTTACCCATTACTTTTTCGATTAATGGAATACCAAACGCACCAGTTTTCCCTGTACCTGTTTGTGCTTGGCCAAGAACGTCTTTACCTTCTAAGGCAAGAGGGATACTATCTTTTTGTATAGGTGTGGCCTCAGTAAACCCAATAGATTCTAGGGTTTCAACTACCTTATCCGAGATCCCTAATTCTTTAAAATTTTGCAATATAATTCTCCTTTATTTATCTGTATTTCAATACATATATGTTCACTTAAGTTTCTTCAACTTCTTAATAGTACCACCTCAAGTGTATAATCGCAATAAACCAAATTTCATAATAGAACGTAAATAACTCATAAAAATAAATAATACAATTTTAAAAATGTTGTAAGATATAGGTTGTAAGCGTTTGATTAATATTTTATCGAAGAAGATTATCTTTTGAAAAAAAGTTGTTACTGAAGATGATTTACCAAACAAGTGTTACATACAATAGTTTTATTACCTCTATTTTTTAAAAATCTAATAAGAATATCCTATTATCGAAGTATCACATACTATTTTCACAACAAAAAAGCTAACCGACTTTACACGTGTCGATTAGCTTTTCATTATAAAATAGCAAGAAAGACTTAAATTGATATTAAATTAAAACTATTTTAAGGCTTCAACAACCTCTTCTAATTTCATTCCTCTTGAACCTTTGACTAAAATTTTATCTGCTGGTTCTTTATAAGCTTTAAGTTCATTAATCAACGCTTGCTTATCTTCGAAGTGTTGTGCTTCTTGAACAAAGCCTTTACCACTATCATGAATATAATTGGCTTCTGTTCCAAATGTAAACAATGCAGTTATTCCTTTGTCAGCTAGATATTGTCCAACCGCTTCATGCATTAATTTACTGTCTGCACCTAACTCTAAGACATCTGCAAGAACAAGAATTTTTCTACCATCCATTCCAGACAACGTATCAATAGCTGCTTTCATACTTGTTGGACTAGCGTTATATGCATCATTGATTAACAATGTTCCATCTGTTAAATGATGTTGTTCCATTCTCATACCCGTTAATTGGACTGCCTTTAAATTATTATAGATTTGAGCGTAACTTAAATTCAAATGCTTACCAACTGCAATAGCTATGCTCGCATTTTTCATATTATGTTCACCTAAAATAGGTAACTCATAACTTTCAGAACCATTAATTTCAAAGGTAATACCACTATCTTTCACTTCTTTAATTTGGCAAGTTAATTTGTTGTCATTACCTTTACCAATACTGATTTGCTCACAATCAGTCAGTGTTTTCACATGAGGAACAAGTAGAGGTTCATCTCCATCATATATGAAAAGTCCTCCTGACTCTAAACCGATGGCGATTTCTGATTTAGCTTGCGCAATACCTTCGCGTGATCCTAAATCTTGCATGTGAGACTCACCAATATTAGTGATTATAGCAATATCTGGCGTTGCTAAAAGTGATAAGCTTTCAATTTCATGGAAACCTGACATGCCCATTTCTAAGATTGAAATTTCTGTATCAATATCTAATTCCAGTATCGTCAATGGCAAGCCAATTTCATTATTATAATTTCCTTGTGTTTTTTTCACTTTAAATTGAGGTTTTAATACACTTTCAATCATATCTTTAGTTGTCGTCTTACCATTAGATCCAGTTACTGCAATAACTTTTGGATTCACAAAATCCAAATACGCTTTTGCTAACTGTTGTAATGCAACTAATGTATCTTCAACCCAAATGATTGGACCATCGACATCATTATTGTCTAATGGTACACCCTTCTGATAAAAGGCAGCACCTGCACCATCCTTTAAGGCTTGCGGTACAAATTTATGACCATCTACATGTTCACCTTTAAAAGGAATAAATAAATTTTGTTCATTGATTACACGTGAATCAATACTAACACCACGAATCGTATAATCTAGGTATTCATTATCAATTTCACAAGGTATCCAATCTTGGACTTGTTCTAAAGTTACTTCAATCATGATTTATTCGCCTCAATCAATGTTATATTTATTTTGTTGTTTGTCTGCATGCTTTTCTTTAGCTAATTCTATCAATTTCTTAATTAAATCAGAATATGACAGCCCCATATTTTCCCATAAACTTGGGTACATACTGTATGCTGTAAATCCTGGCATAGCATTCGTTTCATTGATAAAGATTTGATTATCCTCTGTCACAAAGAAATCTGCACGTAATAACCCAGAACAGTCAGTTGCTTTAAAGGCTTCAACTGCCATGTTTCTCAATGTCATTTGAACTTCTTCATCTAAATCTGCAGGAATATCTAGTTTGATCTTACCATCTTTATATTTCGCTTTATAATCGTAAAATGCTACATCTTTAATTACTTCACCTGGCCATGTTGTTTCAGGGTAATCATTACCTAATACTGCTACTTCGATTTCTCTCGCTTCGATACCTTGTTCAATCACCAATTTACGGTCAAATTGGAAGGCTTCTTCAATACCTTGCTTTAATTCAGCTTCATTATTACATTTACTGATACCTACACTTGATCCTAGGTTTGCTGGTTTAACAAACACTGGGAATTCTAATTTATCATGCACAAGTTTTAAAATATTGTGTTGATACTTATTATATTCACTTCTTAAAAAGCTCACATACGGTAATTGTGGTAAGCCTCTATGTTCAAATAACTGTTTCATTACAAGTTTATCCATTGAACTAGACGCTGCAAGTACACCATTTCCTACATATGGTAGGTCTAATACTTCAAATAAACCTTGTATCGTTCCATCTTCTCCATTTGGTCCATGTAATAATGGAAATACTGCGCTATATTTTTCTCCAGAACTTCCAACACCTAATAATTGAGAAATTTCGCCTGCAGATATATCAGATAAACGTAAAGTGTCTATGTCAGTAATTGAATCTACAATGTTTTCTTTCTTTTTCCAGTCACCATCATTAGTGATGTATATAATGTCTACTTGATACTGCTCTTTATCAATTGCGTTCAAGACATTTTGTGCTGTCAAAATTGAAACATCATGTTCTGCACTTTTCCCTCCGTATACGATACACACATTTTCCTTAGCCATAATTTTGCCTCCATATACAATTCTTAAACTACATCATATCACGACTTAATAGTCTTTTGCATTTGTTAAGTGGTATAACAATAGATTATTTTTCATTTTATTAAATAGAACTTCATTAAATGTATTGCTCACCATATTTTACCGTTTTATGTGGCTTAAATCTATAATAATTATATTTTGAGACCCCTACTTCTAGCAAAATATTTTAAAATTCGGTAAAATCGACATATGATACATAGATAGAGAAATTTAGCTTTTTAAAGGAGTAGGAAATGAGTAGTACTTCACGTCAATTAAAAAAGAATCATTGGATACGTCGTATAGACTGGAAACTCGTCGCAATTCTCGCTCTATTAGCAATCATAAGTGTATCAATCATACACTCTGCTATGGGTGGCGGGCAATATAGCGCCAATTTCAGTATCAGACAAATTTTGTATTACGTATTCGGTGGGATAATTGCTGGCTTAATTATGCTAATATCACCTAAAAAGTTGATGAAATATACATACTTATTATATTTCATACTTTGCATCGGTCTTTTTATTCTCATTATTATTCCAGAGACACCGTTTACCCCAATCATCAATGGTGCAAAAAGTTGGTATAAATTTGGACCAATCAGCATTCAACCTTCAGAATTTATGAAAGTCGTGTTGATCTTAGTTTTAGCCAAATTAATATCTAAACACAACCAATTTACCTTTAATCGCACGATAGAAACTGACTTTAAATTATTATTTAAAATTATTGGTGTTTCTATTATTCCAATGGGCTTAATATTATTACAAAATGACTTAGGAACAACATTAGTCATTTGTGCCATTATTGTAGGTGTAATTATCGTAAGTGGTATTTCTTGGAGAATATTAGCACCCTTGTTTATAGCAATGTTTGTACTAGGCTCTTCGATAATACTTTCTATTATTTATAAACCTTCATTGATAGAAAGTGTACTCGGCATAAAGACCTATCAATTGGGTAGAATTAGTTCATGGTTAGATCCTTACACTTATAGCAGTGGTGATGGCTATCATTTAACAGAATCGTTGAAAGCCATTGGTTCGGGTCAACTTTTTGGAAAAGGCTTCAATCACGGCGAAGTATATATACCAGAGAACCATACAGACTTTATTTTTTCAGTTATTGGTGAAGAATTTGGCTTTATTGGTTCGGTAATATTATTGCTTGTATATTTAGCACTTATTTTCCACCTAATCCGATTAGCTAGTAAAATTGAAATGCCATTTAGTAAACTATTTATTATCGGATATGTAGCATTAATCTTATTCCATGTCTTACAAAATATAGGCATGACAATTCAGCTATTACCAATTACTGGTATTCCGTTACCATTTATTAGTTACGGTGGTAGTTCATTATGGAGTCTCATGTGTGGCGTTGGTGTCTTGCTATCAATCACGTATCATCAGCCAAAGCAATACACACCAAGTACAAGTACTGAACAACAACCATTAGCGCACACATAAACAAACATGAAAATAGCCATGAGATAATCAATACATTATCTCATGGCTATTTCTATAAAAAAAACGACGAGAGCGTTGCTCCAATCGTTTTAATAGGTGACTATTTCAATTCGTTAGCGGTTTTAACAGTAGCTGGTAAAGTATGCATCACTTCAAATCTTGATTTGGTCTTCTTAATGTTTACCCCTAATGATGATAATAGTTTAACTACATTTTGAATTTTTTGGTTATCCTTATTCATATCATCACCCCTAACTTTCAAGCTTCTACTTCATATTACCCGATTTATATAACAATTACCACATTATATTCAATTTTTTTTAATTAAATATTGTGATTAGTATAAAAATAGACATAATTAATTAGCTTTAAAGTTAAGTTGTAAAAAATAACCTCATAAACTTTATCCAAAACAATTTTATTATGATTGTTAACTACTATTTATTGTTAATAGTTTACAATACAGTATATCCTAAATCGTAAACTGCTTTTTCTAAATTATTTAAACTTGCAGGTGTTTCAAATTTTATTGTAATGACATGCTCATCGGTATCCATTTGGACTGACTTGACACCATCAATTTCAGTCAAAGTCTGATTTAATAATTCTAATTTAGTTTGATCATTTAATTCACTAACTTGTACGCTTTTTGTTTGCACTGCTATTCCCTCTCTAATCTTTCATTAACTTTTGAAATGTAACTAATAATTCTTCCATCGCTTCTTCTTGTTGTCCTTGATTGACCTTATCCATAATACAACTCTTCATATGATGGTCTAATAATTTCGTCGCGACACTATTTAAGGCAGAACGCGTTGCTCTAATCTGAGTTAATACATCATCACAATACACATCTTCATCAATCATTCTATTAATTGCGCGCACTTGTCCTTCAATTCGGTTTAATCGTGATTTCAAATTAGATTTTGTTTGCTCTGAATGATGCGCAGTTTCTGTCTCTTTCATAAATATACGCCTCCATTTTTCAATTCAAAAATATATTATACCCCTAATAGGTATAAGTCAAGTGATAAACCTAACTGAGCATGTTACAATAATTAAGACTTTTATAATTTTCAATAAATATTGAGTTAGTGTGGAGGTTTAATATGATAGATATATTTTCTTTAACTTTTTACCATACAAATGTAGTCATTAATGTTATTTTAATTAGTGCATTTATATTAAACCTTATCTTTGCTTTCACAATCATTTTTATGGAACGTCGCTCTGCAGGTTCCATATGGGCATGGATTTTAGTATTACTGCTCTTGCCTATACTCGGTTTTATTATTTATTTACTATTTGGACGTCAAATACAAAGAGAACGTATTTTCTCTTTAGATGAAGAAGACAAAGTCGGTATAGAAATGATTGTAAATGAACAATTAGAAGCTTTGAAAAATGATGAATTTTCAAAAGGTAATCATCAAATTGTTAAGTTTAAAGATATGGTACAAATGCTCCTCTATAACAATGCAGCCTTTTTGACGACTGACAATGATATTCAAGTATTTACTGATGGTAAAGAAAAATTTGATAGTTTAATTAACGATATATATAATGCGAAGGATTATATACATATCCAATATTACATCTTCAGAAATGACGACTTAGGAAAGCGTATACTGACAGCATTAGAGCATAAACTAGATGAAGGTCTTGAAGTGAAAATGCTATATGATGATATGGGATCTAGACGATTATCTATCAAAGACTTTAAAGCATTTCGCAAAAAGGGTGGCCATGTCGAAGCATTTTTCCCTTCAAAATTACCTTTAATTAATCTCCGAATGAATAATAGAAATCACCGTAAAATTGTAATAATTGATGGTCACATTGGCTATGTGGGTGGCTTTAATGTTGGTGATGAGTATCTTGGTTTAAAAAAGAAATTCGGTTATTGGAGA
This sequence comes from Staphylococcus sp. 231237_7MaSpsaltlick, assembly GCF_043107035.1. Classification (NCBI taxonomy): domain Bacteria; kingdom Bacillati; phylum Bacillota; class Bacilli; order Caryophanales; family Staphylococcaceae; genus Staphylococcus; species Staphylococcus sp. 231237_7MaSpsaltlick. The sequence continues at coordinate 74,293 of NZ_JBICNX010000017.1, read as the reverse complement.
GATACACATTTGAAAATCGTTGGAGATGCGGTTAATGCATTGCAATTAAGATTTATGTTGGACTGGAACGCGCAATCCACAAGAGATAATTTGAAATATGCTGAGAAATACTTTCCAGATGTCGATTCTGGTGGCAGTAAAGGGATTCAAATAGCTTCTAGTGGCCCAGATGAGACATGGGAACAGATTAAATATGGCTATTTAAAAATGATTTCTTCAGCAAAAAAATCAATCTATTTACAATCACCATACTTTATTCCCGATCAAGCATTCCTAGATGCTATCAAAATTGCATCTTTAGGTGGCGTTGATGTTAATGTAATGATACCGAATAAGCCAGATCATCCATTCGTCTATTGGGCAACTTATAATAATGTAGCATCTTTACTAGATGCTGGAGTGAATATTTATCAGTATCAACATGGTTTTTTACATTCTAAGACATTAATTATAGATGAAGAAGTAGCTAGTGTAGGTACAGCTAATATGGACCATCGTAGTTTCACTTTAAACTTTGAAGTAAATGCATTTATTTATGATACTGAAATTGCACAATTACTAAAAGATGCATTTGAACATGATTTAAAGGTATCAACCAAACTGACTCAATCTATTTACGACAAACGTGGATTATGGGTTAAATTCAAAGAGAGTATTTCTCAATTATTGTCCCCCATTTTATAGAAATCTGATAATCTAAAGTAGTGATTGAATCATTACTTTAGATTTATTATTTTAAGGAGTTCGTTTAAATGGATTATTTTGAACAAATCAAACATGCTAAAGCTTATATGTATCAGTTTCATAAAAATGATACCACTGGTCATGATGTAGCACATGTCGAACGTGTCTTACATTTAGCAAGGTATATTGCTGACTCTGAACAAACTGGAAACAAAATCATTATCGAGTTAGCTAGCTTGTTACATGATACTGTAGATGACAAACTTACCAATCAATCTGAAGGGTTAGTAGCATTAACTAATTTTCTACAACAATTACAACTCACTTCTCATCAACAACAACACATATTACATATCATCAATCATATGAGTTATAAAGATGGCAAAAATAATGCAGTTCAATTATCAATTGAAGGACAAATTGTCAGAGATGCTGATCGATTAGATGCCCTCGGCGCTATCGGTATCGCACGTACCTTCCAATTTGCTGGACACTTTGGAGAACCTATGTGGCAAACATCTACAATAGACACAAATGCCGAAAACGCACAGCAAATACCACATATCAATGATATTATGCATAGCCCTCCATCTGCTATTAAGCATTTTTATGACAAATTATTCAAATTGAAAGATTTAATGCATACGCAGACCGCAAAGAAACTAGCAGAAGAAAGACATATTTATATGGAAAGTTTTGTTAAACAATTTTTTCAAGAATGGTATTTCTAACTCATTTATAAATACATTCAAAATTAATATATACATCATGCTTCGACACGCTATTTTTATATGATTAAATATACGAGATTACAAAACATCATATTGTAAAAAATAAAAGCCAGTAAATGAATGGATACACTCATTTACTGGCTATATTTTAGGATTTATATCCTTGAATTTGTTAATTAATCAATAGATATAAATCTCTAATACTTCACATTTATTATATTTTATTTCTTTTTATTTTTCTTTGATACTACCTGTGTGTTCCCTGCTTTTTTACCAGAAGTTTCTTTGTTTTTACTCATTGCTTCAATCATTGGTGCAACTTCTTTTTTAGCAAGTTTAGAGTAGTACATATTAGCCAATTGTGTTTGTACAATTAAGAATGCCGCACTGACTGACCAATATAATCCTAATGCTGATGCTGAACTTAATGAAATCCAAACGATCATAATTGGTGAAATGATCATCATCATATAACCCATTTGTCTTTGTTCATTTGGCATACTCTTACTAGAAACAAATGCTTGTAAGAAGTATAATATTCCGGCAATTATCGTAATCCAAATATCTGGATGTGATAAGTTAAACCATAAGAAATTAGGATGTTCAGTAAATCCACCCTTAGAAGGATATTTTAATACGAAGAATAATCCCATGATGATAGGCATTTGAATTAACATCGGTAAACAACCTAACATACTCTTCATTGGATTCATATCATATTTCTTATAAACTTCCATCATTTCTTGGTTTGCTGCCATTTTTTCTTCTTGTGTGCGTGAGCGTTTAACTTTTTCTTGAATTGCGTCGATATCTGGCTTTGCAACTTTCATTTTTTCACGCATCATATGACTATTTTTATAGTTAGATAGCATGAATGGTAATAATACGACACGGATTGCTAATACAAGTACAATGATTGCTAGACCGTAGTCATTGTTAAAACTTGATCCTAGCCAATGAATAAGTTTATCCATTGGTTCTACAAATGTATTAAAGAAAAATCCGTCTCTGTTTTCAGGTTTTGAATAGTCACAGCCTGCTAAAAAGACCATTACACCTAAAAGCAAAGGTAGTAGCGCTTTCTTCTTCATTTTTCCACCTCTAATGATTTATTCACATAGAATTTATTTTATCATACTCAAAGAGAAGTAGAAATCAAAAACAGTGAATTTTATATATTATTCAACAGTTTGTAAAAATTGTCGAACAGTATTTGAAACTGAACTACTTTGAGCAATAGCAGAAATCACTGAAACGCCATCTGCGCCATGCTGCATAATTGTATTTGTATTATCTATTTGTATACCACCTATTGCCACAATTGGTAAATCTCCAACATGTGCACGTAAAATTGGTATCATTGAAGGACCTACCGGTGCATTAGCATCCTTTTTAGATGAGGTTTGATACATCGGACCAACACCAATATAATCAACATGTGTAAGGTCAGATTGTTGATATTCATCTTCATCACCTATGCTCAAACCAATAATTTTATCTTGAAACTGAGTTGCAAATACATTAACTGACTGATCATCTTGTCCAACATGTACACCATCCGCATCGATTTTACGAGCTAGTTCAATATCATCATTAACTATAAATGGAACATTGTAAGCACGACATAATTCTAATAATTCTATTGCAAGTTTTTCTTTATCATTCCCTCTTAGAGCTGTAGCACCCTTTTCTCTAAATTGGAACATCGTTATACCCGCACTTAAAGCTTCCTTTAATACATGCTGAATCGTAGTTGCTTCTGGAATATCTTGTGTCCCACATATAAAATATAATTTTAATTGTTGTTTATCAAACATCCTTATACCTCTGTTCTACGATTTGATTTTAAATAATCATCATATGAAATATGATATAACGCGTCTAGTAATGCTGTCATAAATGATGCCGGCCCTTGATGACCTGCCAGTTGTTCCGCTGCTTCAGCTGCAATATTATAAATAGCAACTGCTTCTTCTAATTGCTGTATTTGTACCTTTCCCTTTTCGGTTAAAAAGGCCCCTACAATAGCACCTAGTAAACAACCCGCACCAGTTATACGTGTCAGTAATGAAGAACCATTTGATAATTGAATCACTTTGTTATCCTGCGCTATAATATCTTCTTTACCTGTAATTACAATCGCTGTTTGTAATTGATCAAGTGCTTTACGTGCGATATCTATTGCATCTAAATTCACATCACTATCTGTACCTTTCATCGTTGTTTCATCATCGATTAGTGCTAGTACTTCAGATGCATTGCCTTTAATGACTGCGATATCAATTTCCTCTATAAATTGCTTACAAAACTGTTTTCTAAAATCAGATGCGCCAACTGCAACTGGATCAAATATCACAGGTGTGCCTACTTTATTTGCAATTTTAGCAATTTCTAACATATCTTTCGCTCTATCTTTAGTAATTGTGCCAATATTGATTAATAATGCTTGTGCAACGGATAACATTTCTGTCGCTTCTTCAGGTGCTTCACTCATTGCCGGACTTGCCCCTAAACTCAGCAACCCATTTGCAGTAAAATGCTTAACAACATCATTGGTATAACAAATAATTAATGGTTGTATGTTTTTTATCTTATCTAAATTATTCATCATCTAATCCCACTTCTTTCATATATGCAAAGTGATTTACTGGTCCTCTACCTTGTCCGATTTCTGGTGTATGTTTAATACTTAACGCTATAAAGTTTTTAGCTTTTTGCACAGCAGCATAAATTGATTTGCCTTTGGCTAATTCCGCCGTAATAACTGCTGAAAATGTACAACCTGTACCATGTGTATGCTTTGTTTCATAGCGCGGTGAATCGAACGTATAAACGTCTTCCGTGGTAAATAAGTAATCTTTAGCGGTCGTTAAATCTGTAGAATGTCCACCTTTTATCACAACACCTTTACTTCCAATTTCTTCGATAAATAACTTTCCTGCTTTATATATATCTGCTTCAGAATTAATCTTAAATCCAACAATTTCCTCTGCTTCCGGAATATTTGGTGTTGCAACAGTGGCATATGGTAATAAGATATTCTGTAAATCTGCTTTTGCTTCGTCATCCATTAAGGCATCTCCACTTTTTGCAAGCATCACTGGATCTATGACATATGGAATTTCTGGATATGCTTGTAAATATTGTGCAATTAATTCCATCATTTCTTTAGATGCAATCATCCCTGTCTTAATAGCTTGAGGCAATTCATCATCAAAGACACTTTCTAATTGCTCTTTTAACCATTCTGTTTCTAAATTATGAATATGTTGTACGCCTTTTGTATTTTGAGCAACAATACTTGTTATTGTAGCCATACCATAAACACCACATGCATGAAATGATTTCAAATCAGCCATAACACCTGCTCCGCCTGTAGGATCTGTACCTGCTATTGTCAAAGCTATTTTAGGTTTATTCATCTTTATCTCCTCCAAATGACCATGCCTCTTGATTATAAGACATTGCAAAAAAGTTTCTTTCATGTATTGTACTTTGTAAAAATGATTCTTTAATTTCATTTCGTTCTTCTTTACTAACATGTGCCGTTAATTTATTCATTAAATCATCAAAGACTTTAACCAATTCATCCATTTCAGTACTGTAAAAGTCAAACCATTGTTTTAAAATTGAATCTGTATTTAATTCTGGATCTTGAAGTGCTCTATTAGCAATCACTTGATATACATATGGGCAAGGTGCCATAGCAGCTATTGTATATGCTGCATTTTCTTTAGCAAAGGCATGATAATACATATGTTTTATATAATGGTCTCCACTTGGGGGCCAAACCTTTTCTTTAACGATTTCATCATATGGAGCTTGCACATAATCCGCAAGAATTTCGTGTGCTTCAACTTCACCATCTACTATAAATTGAATTTGTTCAACTAAGAACTTAACATCTGTCAATTCAGGCATTTTTGGTATCAACAATGCATATATATTCGCAAACTCCTTCAAATAAGACGCATCTGCTCTTAAATAAAATTTTGTCGCCTCGTACGACAACTCTCCATGTAGCATGTCTTGGATAAATGGATCATCATATATGTCATCTAAAATAGGTGCAGCTGCTTCTTTTAATTCTTCTGAAAATAACAAAATCAAAGTCCTCCTATAATAAAAAAACTACATTCCAACAATAGGAATGTAGTAAATCTATAGAAGTCGTAACAAAACATGACCTACTATAAATTGCACTACTTTCCTACGTTGGTACTAACCAAATCAGGTTGTAAGGGTCTGAATTTATTCATCTCAGCCATATGGCTCCCCTAGTAGTATTTTTTAATCTTTATATTTATTTAAACATAACAAAATGTTTATAACATTGCAATAAAGTCCAATTCACAAAATAAGCTCACCCCTAGTCTGGAGTGAGCTTAAAATAACTTATTTCATATATATTATGCAGTTACCCATTGTGAAGCACCAGCTGTATTATATAATTTAACTGCTGCTGCGTCTTGAACTGATTCTGGAGCTTCTGTTGGAGATACACCTTTGTACTCATCAGGAGCTACTGAATCCCAAGTGCTTTGTAAGAATTGATATTTACCTGCTGCACCTGAAGATGGGTTTACAGCTTTAAGATCGCCACCTGATTCACGTTGTGCGATTTGTTGTAAATGACTATTTACATTTACTGATGAACCAGTTGATTCTTCACTACTTGAACTATTTGAACTTTGTTGTGTTGAAGCTTGTTGTGTTGTTGCTTCTTGTTGTGGTTGTTGTGTTTGTTCAGTTTGTGGTGCTGCTTCTTGAGCTGGTTGTTCAGTTTGTGTAGTTGTTTGTTGTTGTGGTTGTTCAACTTCAGTTGAACCAGAATTATTATTTGAAGCGCCTTCGCCATAACTCCATGACCATGTTTCGCCATTTGATTCAAAGTTATAGTTGACACCGTTTAAGTTAAAGTTATAGTTATATGAACCTTCATGTACTGGAGATTCATTTAATTGTTGTGGATTTGATTGAGCTAATTGCGCTAACTCAGCTTTATTAACACCTTGTTCTGAAGCGTCTGCTGAATTTCCTGCTGCAACGCCTGTTACTCCTAAACCTACTGCTAATGTTGATGCAATTACTGTTTTTTTCATTTCTAAAAATTCCTCCTATAAGGTAATTAGTTTTATGATTAATTTGCTAAAGCAACTATAACATTCAAAACATACCTGTAGGTTACAGAGAAATAAAAAAACAACAGTCTTTTTTACATCCTAGTTACATCAAAAAAATTATATATTTTTTGAATTTAAACTGTTTTAGATTGCTATGAAAGCTTTTAAGCGTTTGTGATTGTTATCAACTGCGTAATATTATTGTAATTTATCTGACTATTCAGTCAATAAAAACCGTCACAACAGTGTTTTTTGGTGTGTTATTACACTCTATTTGAATGTGATTATCTTTATTTTCAACATGACAAAAGCTATCCTTCTCAATTTCAATCATTAGAGAAGAATAGCCTGAAAAGTATAATGAATAGTAGGATTAAATGTATATTAATTTGAATGGATTATAAAAGGGATTATTTGTTATAAAGTGGATGTATTAAACAATTTCAAATAATTTATTGTTTGCTATTTCAGATTGATCGGTTAATTGTTGTTGCGCATCTAGTGGGATTGTTTCATAAAGTGATGTACTTTCTTTCGTAGCACGTTTAGACATGAACTTAATTGATTCGACAAATATTTCAGATACAAAATGTGTCTGACCTTCTTTCTCATATTTACTAGATTGTAACTGACCAGTAACGCCGACTAGTGAACCTTGGTTGATATAGTGTTCAATATTATGAGCTAGTTTACCGAATGCTTTACAATATAAATAATCACAAATGGTATTCTGATCTTTGTCTTTGTAACTCCGATTAACAGCTACACAGAACGTAGCTAATTTCTTTCCCTCCTTCTCATATATTTGTGGGTCCTTTGTCAGTCTACCGACAATGACAATGTTATTAATCATGTGTCACCTCCTTCATAGCCTTATCATATGCAAAGCGGTCTTTATAGTCAAAACACAATTATTTAAATATATTAAGAGTAGATTCATCACATTTTTATAAATATTACCTTTCTCAATTAAAATTACGTTATAATACTACTATAAATAGAAATATCGTAGATTTTAAAAATTATAATTGGATGTGAAGACGATGAAGACCTTTAAAGCCGTTCGATTTCAAATTGTATCAGAAAATGGTGGTGTAACTGAATACGAATTAGATGATGGTGTCATTATCAATAAAGAGAGTAGTGGCACTGGCTGGTTGCTTGAAATCGTCATTTCAGATTTTCATTATGAAACAATGAAAAAATATATGGACGATGAAACACTACTAGATATCCGTGTAGTTATTACACGTCCAGCCAATGATCCTGCATTGTTTGATGCCACGATAAAACATATTAGTAAATTGGAACAAGCACAGTCGATTTCGGTAGTTTTTGAATGTCATATCTATACATTGAGACAAGTTTATGCTGAAAGCTTATTAGAACAATTAATCGATGAAGGATTATCTGGAGAAGAACTCAAGAAATCATTTAATAGAATGATGCAATCTAAACCTCGATTAAAAGATGAAAAGTTTGAAAAAGAATAAAAATAAAATAACCGTAAAAGTTATAGTATTTGCATACATAAAACTTTTACGGTTATTTTTATTATTTACTATCTTGTAGGGCAAATGTTAGTTCACAGCTACATGCAACTTGTCCATCTACAGTTGCTTTAGCATTACCTTTACCAATTGGCCCTTTCATCTTCGTAATTTCCACTTCTAATCTTAAAGTGTCTCCAGGAGTTACTTGCTTTTTAAATCTGCATTTATCGATACCTGCAAACAAAGCTAACTTTCCTTTATTGGCTTCATTGTTTAACATTGCGACGGCACCTGTTTGAGCCAAAGCCTCAGTTATCAATACACCAGGCATTACCGCATATTCTGGAAAATGTCCTTGGAAAAATGGTTCGTTTCCTGAAACTTGCTTTATCGCTACGCAACGTTGACCTTCTTCATATTCGACAACACGATCAATCAATAAAAATGGTTGTCTATGTGGGATGATTTCCTTAATTTGATTGTAATCAAAAATTGTTTCCATGACTTATTTCCTCCAACTCAATATTCATTGCTGTTTCATTTCGTACTATGATTAGTCTTGAGTACGTTTAATATCTGCACCTAATCCATTAAGTTTACCATGTAAATCAACATATCCTCTATCTAAGTGCTTTAATTCTGTAACTTGTGTTACACCATCTGCAACTAATCCAGCTAAGATAAGTGCTGCAGCTGCACGTAAGTCTGTTGCTTTAACTTGAGCACCTTGAAGTTGACTCTTACCTTCTATTTTAGCACTTCTACCTTCTACAGTAATACGTGCATTCATACGTTTAAATTCTGCAACATGCATAAATCTGTTTTCAAATACTGTTTCTGTAACTACTTTATGACCTTCAGCAGTCAACAGTAATGCCATCATTTGTGATTGCATATCAGTAGGGAATCCTGGATGCGGAAGTGTCTTAATATCTACAGGTTTCAACTCACCTTCTGCTTTAACATGAATAGAATCACCGTTATATTCTAATTCCACACCCATTTCTTCTAACTTATATAATAAGCTAGTCATATGTTCTTTAATTGCACCATGAACAATAATGTCACCACGCGTAATTGCACCAGCAATAATCAATGTACCTGCTTCGATTCTATCTGGAATAATTGAATGTTCTACTCCATGTAATTTCTCAACGCCGTGAATCGTAATCGTGTCAGTTCCTGCGCCAATTACATTTCCTCCCATTTCATTAATGTAATTAGCAAGATCGACGATTTCAGGTTCACGTGCAACATTTTCAAGCACAGTCTTACCTTCTGCAAGTGATGCAGCCATAATAATATTTTGAGTAGCACCTACACTAGGAAAATCTAAATGGATTGTTGTACCTTTCAAACCATCTTTAGTAGTCGCGTAAATGAAACCACCATCCATATGAATTTCTGCACCTAATTCTTCAAAGCCTTTGATATGTTGCTCAATAGGTCTTGAACCAATTGCACAGCCACCAGGAAGTGCTACTTTAGCATGTCCTAATCTCGCTAATAATGGTCCCATTACTAAGATGCTTGCACGCATCTTACTTACGTATTCATATGGCGCTTCTTCATTTAACTGTTTCGTTGCATCAACTGTTACAGCATCTTCTTCTTTATTATAAGATACTTCAGCATTTAATGTTGAAAGTACGTTATTAATTGTTTCAACGTCACTCAATGCTGGAACATTTAATAATTTACTTTCACCATCAGATGCTAGTAATGATGCAGTCAGTATAGGTAATACCGCGTTTTTTGCACCAGATACCTTAACTTCCCCTGTTAATCTATTTCCACCTTTAATTTCTATCTTATCCATCTTAAAATCCTCCACTTTACTACTTATAAATATTTTCATCTAATTTTATTTAATTCATGATTCTTCCAAATCATTATATCTAGTATTTTAAAAAAGGTACAAGTATTTGAACTATTGTGCCAAATATTTTATTTGTGTTGAAAATTGTAATAAATCTACAAGAAAATTACTTACTGCAGTACCTAATAAAATAGCTAAAAATATCATACAGATTTGAATTTGTAAGGGATAACCCTTTTTAAAAAACTGATCTAACCTCACGGCGTTTAAAGCCCAATAAGCAATACAAATACAAATAACATGCAAGATTAGGTGAACTATTGAAAATTGTGCCATGTATTCCATAATTTCTGCACCTCACTATTCAATTCACTATCTACTTATTTTACATGAAATAAGCTTGAAAAGATACTTAAGCAGTAAATTAGATACACGATTAAATTACACTATATTATTTTTCCCGAATTTAAAGTAGTTTACTCATTTTAAAATAGATTAACGTGTACAATTTCACCAAAAAAAATGAAGCTCCTTAAAATTAAGGAACTTCAATTTCATAAATCTATTGTAAGTTAGCAACACGAATACGGTTATTTGCGCGTTCTAGTGCACGTTTGGCTCTATTAATGTCACTATTACCATTGCTATCGTTTAAATGCGACTCTGCTTTAGATTTAGCTTGTTCAGCTCTTGATACATCTATATCATTTGCAGGTTCTGCAGTTTGAACAATAATAGATAACTTATCTTGTCTAACCTCGACAAAACCTTCACTCACTGCAATATATTCTGAACCGCCATCAAAGTTAATTTTGGCATAGCCAATTTCTAGCGCTGCAACTGTAGGTATATGTCCATACATAACCCCGATGTCACCAGCAGTTGTTTGTAAAACTGCTAGCGTTACATCGTCTCGGTCGTAAACAGAACCATTAGGAGTGACAATATTAAGGCTTAATGTATTACTCACTATCCATACCTCCTAATTTTTAAACTTCAACACCCATATCTTTTGCTTTTGCGATTACATCTTCCATGCCACCGACTAAACGGAACGCATCTTCAGGAATATGATCGTATTTACCATCAAGGATTGCTTTGAAGTCTTCTACAGTTTTCTTCACTGGTACATAAGATCCCTTTTGACCAGTAAATTGTTCAGCTACATGGAAGTTTTGTGATAAGAAGAATTGAATACGACGTGCGCGTTCAACTGTTTGTTTATCTTCTTCAGATAACTCATCCATACCTAAAATAGCTATGATATCTTGTAGCTCTCTATACTTTTGTAAAGTAGCTTGGACATTACGTGCAATTTCATAATGTTCTTGTCCAACAATTGTAGGCTCAAGTGCTCTTGAAGTTGAAGCCAGTGGGTCAACTGCTGGGTAAATACCCATTTCAGTTAACTTACGCTCTAAGTTTGTTGTAGCATCTAAGTGAGCAAATGCCGTTGCTGGTGCAGGGTCAGTATAGTCATCGGCAGGTACGAATACCGCTTGGATTGACGTTACAGAACCTTTATTCGTTGACGTAATACGTTCTTGTAATTGACCCATTTCAGTAGCAAGTGTAGGTTGGTAACCTACTGCTGAAGGCATACGGCCTAATAATGCTGAAACCTCAGAACCAGCTTGTGTGAATCTGAAGATATTATCGATAAATAGTAAAACATCTTGCCCTTCTTCATCACGGAAATACTCAGCCATAGTTAAACCAGAAAGTGCTACTCGCATACGAGCACCAGGTGGTTCGTTCATTTGACCAAAGACCATCGCTGTCTTCTTAATAACACCACTATCGCTCATCTCGAAGTATAAATCATTACCTTCACGTGTACGCTCTCCTACACCGGCAAAAACGGAAATACCACCGTGTTCTTGTGCGATATTGTTGATTAATTCTTGGATTAAAACGGTTTTACCTACACCGGCACCACCGAATAATCCGATTTTACCACCTTTAATATATGGTGCTAACAAATCAACAACTTTAATTCCTGTTTCTAAAATTTCAACTTTTGTTGATAATTGATCAAATGCAGGAGACTCTCTATGGATAGGGTCACGTCTTACAGAGTCATCAATTTTTTCTTCTAAATCAATTGTATCTCCAAGAACGTTAAACACTCTACCTAATGTTGCGTCACCTACAGGAACGCTAATACTTTTACCGGTATCTTTAACTTCTGTACCACGCTTTACGCCATCAGTCGAATCCATAGCGATCGTACGAACTACGTCATCACCAAGTTGTAATGCTACTTCTAATGTTAAAGAAACTGTTTCATCGTCTTTTACAACTTCAACTTCTAAAGCATTATTAATTTCCGGAACTTCATTGTGTTCAAAACGAACATCAATTACTGGACCCATAACTTGTGTTACACGGCCTAATCCCATGCTGTTTTCCTCCTTTAATTATTATTCAAGTGCAGCTGAACCACCAACAATTTCAGTGATTTGCTGTGTAATTGCTGCTTGTCTCGCTCTGTTATATTCTAGTGATAAATCATCAATAAGTTCTGTCGCATTATCTGATGCATTTTTCATAGCTGTCATACGTGTTGCATGCTCACTCGCTTTTGCATCTAATATTGTTCCGTATATTAAACTCTCAACATATTGAGGTAGTATGACACTCAATATTGATTCTTTGTCTGGTTCAAATTCATAAGATGACATTTGACCATGACCTAAACTTGAATCTTCTGGAGATAATGGAAGTACGGTCTTCATTGATGGTTTATGTTCTAATACACTGACGAAATGACTGAAGTAAATTTTAACTTCATCTACTTCTTCATCGCTATATAAATCAATTGCTTTTTTAGCAATCGCTTGTATTTCTTTAAAAGAAGGTTGATCAGGAACATCAACTAATGATTCTTTGATGTCATATCCTTTATTCTTTAGAAAATCTACACCAACTTGGCCTAAGACCAAAATAGTATACTCATCTTTGCTGTTATGTTTCTGTTCGATATCTTTGAGTAGACGTTTTAACACGTTCGCATTATAAGCGCCAGCAAGACCTTTATCACTGGTAATTACTAAATATCCACTTTTCTTTACTTCACGTTGCTTTAACATAGGATGATGTGTATGTTTATTCGCACCAGCTACTGCTGTTATCGCATCTTGCATTTTTTCCATGTATGGTCTAAATTGTTTCGTGTTTTTCTCAGCACGACGCAATTTCGAACTCGATACCATGTTCATTGCCTTCGTAATTTGTTTCATCTTTTTTGTTGATTTTATACGTGTATCTATCTCTTTAAGAGAGGCCATTATCTCACCACCTTTATTTTACTTTACGATATTATGCTTCTGTTTTACTGAAACTCTTTTTAAAGTCTTGAATTGCAGTTTCAAAAGTTTCGTCGCTTGGTAAGCCACCTGAAGTTTTAATTTCATTTAATAACTCTGATGCATTTGATTTAGCCCATTGGTTGAATTCATCTTCAAAACGAGTAATATCAACAACTGGAATATCGTCTAAGTATCCTTTAGTTAATGCATAAATGATTAACACTTGGTTCTCTACAGGTAGTGGTTTGTTTTGGTCTTGTTTCAACACTTCAACAGTACGTTTACCACGTTCTAATTTTTGAGCTGTAAATTCATCTAAATCAGAACCAAATTGCGCAAATGATTCTAATTCACGATAAGACGCTAAATCTAAACGTAACGTACCTGCTACCTTTTTCATAGCTTTAATTTGTGCAGAACCACCTACACGTGATACAGATTGTCCTGCATTAATCGCAGGGCGAACACCTGAGAAGAATAAATCAGATTGTAAGAAGATCTGACCATCTGTAATAGAAATTACGTTTGTAGGTACATAAGCTGAAATATCTCCAGCTTGTGTTTCGATGATTGGTAACGCAGTGATTGAACCGCCACCTAATTCATCATTTAACTTTGCAGCTCTTTCTAATAATCTACTATGTAAGTAGAAGACATCACCTGGGTATGCTTCACGACCTGGTGGTCTACGAAGTAATAATGAAAGTTCACGGTAAGCTGATGCTTGTTTTGTTAAATCATCATAAACAATTAGTACATCTTTACCAGCAAACATAAATTCTTCACCCATTGTCACACCAGCATAAGGTGCAATATACAACATTGGGGCTGGATCAGCTGCAGACGCTGAAACGATAATTGTATAATCTAACGCGCCTTCTTGTCGTAATTTTTCAACGTTAGCTCGAACTGTTGAATCCTTTTGACCAATGGCAACATAAATACAAATTGTATCTTGATCATGTTGATTAAGAATTGTATCTATAGCAACTGTTGTTTTACCAGTTTGACGGTCACCAATGATTAACTCACGTTGACCTCTACCGATAGGTACTAACGCATCGATGGCTTTAATACCTGTTTGTAATGGCTCGTCAACTGATTTACGATCCATTACTCCAGTTGCTTTCTTTTCGATTGGGCGTGTCTTTGTTGTATTGATTGGACCTTGTCCATCAATTGGTTGTCCTAGTGGATTCACTACTCGACCTACTAACTCTTCACCAACAGGCACTTCCATAATACGTCCAGTACGTTTTACTTCGTCCCCTTCTTTGATGTCTGCGTATGGTCCTAAAATTACGACACCAACATTTGATTCTTCTAAGTTTTGAGCTAAACCTAGAACGCCGCTTTTAAATTCTACTAGCTCTCCAGCCATAACATCATTTAATCCGTGGATTAATGCAATACCATCACCGATTTGTAAGACCGTACCTACATCGGTAACAGAAGTTTCTGACTCATAGTTTTCTATTTGAGAGCGAAGTAATGCACTGATTTCTTCAGCTTTAATGGCCATCTATGTCACTCCTCCAATTTTTTATTTCACTCGTATAAATTGCTTTTCTAATTGAGCAAGGTCATTCTGAACGCTTGCATCCATTACTTTTGTACCAACTTTAACTCGAACGCCACCGATTAACTCTGGGTTAATATGATTCGTTAACATCACTTTTTCTAAGTTAGTACGCTTTTTGATAATTGTCTCGATTTGGGTTAAATCATCTTCAGATAAAGCATAAACAGATTCGACAACTGCAAAATCTTGCTTATGATGTAGATTATATAATGCTTCAAAAGCCTTAAATATTTCATGAATATACGAAAGATGGCGATTTTTAGCTAATATTTTCAACATATTAAGTAAATATTGATTCGTTTCGCCAAAGACTAACGTCACAAAACGGATGCGTTGTTCAGCATCCTTTTGTGGGTCCTCATCTAATTCTTTTAATTTTGTAGTTTCTGGTTCTACAGCGCTATCTATTGTTGAAAATGATTCATACATTGTCTCTAGTTCATTATGATCAACAGCGGTATCAAATAATGCTTTGGCATATTTTTTTGCTATCTTAGCCATTATTTATCGCCTGCCTCTTTTATGTACTTTTCAACTAATGCTTTTTGATCTTGCTCTGAAATTTCTTTTTGTAAGACTTTAGATGCGATTAATACTGAAAGCTCAGAAACTTGATTATTAATATCAGCGATAGCACGTTCTTTTTGACTATTGATTTCATTTTGTGCAGTTTCGATCATGCCGTTAGCTCTAATATTAGCTTCGTGAATAATTTCTTCATGTTGTTTGCGCGCTTGAATTTTAGATTCTTCTAGAATTTTATGAACCTCTTCTTGTGTTTCTTTTAGCGTTTGTTTGTTTTGTGCTTCTAATTTTTGTGCATTTAATTTTGCTTGTTCAGCATCGTCAATATCTTTATTAATATCACGTTCACGTTGATCCATTACTTCTTTTAAAGGACCCCATGCGAACTTTTTCAATAAAGCTAGTAAGACTAAAAATGTTATAGCTGTAACGATTATTGTTCCCCACTGAACGCCTGTAGCTTCGGTTGCACCAAGCACAAACATGTTTGTCGTAGCAGTCACTTACATAGACACTCCTTTCATTCAAATTAATCGTAATTCTTTAAGATAAAACGAACGGCGAAAGTCGGAATCGACTTCGCCTTTAACTAAAATTGTAATTACATGAACATTACGATGAATGAAATAACAAGACCAAGGATTGGTAATGCCTCAACTAAACCGATACCGATGAACATAATTGACATCAATTGTCCACGTGCTTCTGGTTGACGTGCTACACCTTCTACTGTTCTAGATACAATAAGACCGTTACCAATACCTGCACCAAGTGCTGATAAACCAATTGCGATTGCTGCTGCGATTAAATTCATTTATAAAATCCTCCTAATTTTTCTCTTTTTTATTTTTTAAATTATATTATTAATGGCTGTCCGATACTTTGTGGGACATATAAACCATTGATAACATGATGAAAATATATGCTTGGATTGCACCGATAAATATCGAGAATGCTTGCCAAACAATTAATCCTGGCACACCGATAATCCAACCCCATGCCAAGTGATTAACAACTAAACCTGAAAGTAATGTTAGTAATAATTCACCTGCATAGATATTACCATAAAGTCGAAGACCTAACGTTAACGTTGAAGTAAATTCTTCGAACAAATTAATTGGCATCAAGAAAATTGGTTTCGTGTAGTTGCCAAAGTACTTCTTAGTACCACGCATCTTAATACCATAATAATGTGTTAGTAGAATAATTAACGTTGATAACGTTAAGGTTACAGTGGCATCAGCCGTTGGTGATTTCCACCATAAGGTATGCCCTGAAACAATTGAAAAAGGTAAACCTAGCATATTACTGACAAATAAAAACAATATCAATGTCACTGCAAGGAAATGGAATTGTCCACCCTTAGACCATGATAAGTTACTTTCAATAATGCCTCTTACAAAATCAAAAACCCATTCTATGAAGTTTTGCTTGCCGGAAGGACGTTTTTTGAGGTTTCGTGTACAAATAATAGCTATGACAAAAACAATAACCGCTGTAATAATCAACATCATAATAGATGAAAGATTAAACACGATGTCTATACCAAACAATTTCCAACCAACTAGAGGATGTTCATGTTGCATCTGCTCTCACCTCTTTCACGATTAATATTTAATTCTTTTGAATCAAAGGTTTTAAAATAATTAAAACATAAGAAACTGATAAACCAACAATGACACCAAAAATATTGATATATTCCTTATATAGAACCCAAATACAACAAGCTATAATCACAGTTAAATATCTCCAAACGTTGCCCGTTGAAATATGTATATTATCCTTATCTTTAGCTTTTGCAAGGTAATATTCAAATGTATATGTAATACATAAAGAACCTGTAAGTCCTAAAATAAGTCCTAATACAACTGGTGACCTTGTGAAAATAAACACAATAAAGAGCACAATTATACCAAATAAATAGTATTGTAAGTACTGTTTAAAAATGATGCTGAAACGTTTCATTTTGTGCCTCATTTCATTTTGTAGTTCATTTATGAAAACCGTTCCATTCATATAGTTTTAATAATAATATAGGGCGGTTAACGTGTCAATTCTATTCAAATTGTAGTTAAAATTTTTACAAACTTGTCACATTTTCGACACATTAACCACCTTTATTTATTTAAATGATTCCGGTTTTTCAGAAATTAGCTGAAAATAATATTTGATATTCTCGCAAATTCTTTTAGACGCTAAGCCATCACCATATGGATTGCGTGCATGACTCATCTGCTCATATAAAGTAGCATTATCTAATAGTTGTTGCGTCGCTTCAAAGATATTTTCTTCATTAGTGCCAACAATTCTTAATGTGCCAGCTTCGACACCCTCTGGTCGTTCTGTTGTATCTCGTAGCACTAATACTGGTTTCCCCAGTGACGGTGCTTCTTCTTGTACACCACCAGAATCCGTTAATATTAAATACGCTTGATGAGCAAAATTATGAAAATCAACCACTTCTAACGGTTCAATTAATTCAATGCGTGAATGATCAGACAAATATTTGTCTGCAATTTCTCTAACCTTTGGGTTTTTATGTACAGGATAAACAACGACAACATCTTCATACCTATCAACTATATCTCGTACTGCCTTAAAGATATGAGTCATTGGTTCACCAATGTTTTCTCTTCTATGAGCAGTGAGTAAGATAATTCGTTTATCTTTATGTTTATTTATAATAGTTGATTCATATGATTCATGTATGGTCGTGTTCATTGCATCTATTGCTGTATTTCCTGTAACTACAATGGTTTCAGATGGTTTATTTTCATTTAATAAATTTGTTGCAGCATTATTGGTAGGAGCAAAGTGTAAATCAGCCATTACCCCTACCATCTGTCTATTCATTTCTTCTGGAAATGGAGCATATTTATCAAATGTTCTCAATCCTGCTTCTACATGACCGATAGGTATTTGATTATATAATGCCGCTAAACTACCAGCAAAGGTTGTCATGGTATCACCATGAACAAGTATCATGTCTGGTCGTTCCTCTTTGATAACATCCTCTATTCTAGTAAGTATGCGTGAAGTAATGTCAGAAAGTGTTTGTCCTTGTTTCATGATATCCAAATCATAATCTGGTTTGATATCAAAACTAGCTAACACAGAATCTAACATTTCTCTATGCTGTGCCGTCACGACAACAATTGGTTGAAGATCAGGGTCTTCTTGCAATGCTAAAATAAGTGGTGCCATTTTCACTGCTTCCGGTCTTGTACCGAATACAGTCATTATTTTCTTCATACAACTCCACTCCTAGGAGAAACTATTTTGTACCAAACAGACGATCTCCAGCATCACCTAAGCCAGGTGTAATATATGCATGGTCGTCTAGCTTTTCATCTAATGCTGCGATAAAGATATCAACATCTTCATGCGCTTCTTGTAATTTTTCTACACCTTCTGGAGCAGCAATCAAACACATAAAACGAATGTGTTTCGCGCCACGTTTTTTAAGTGAGTTAATTGCTTCAATTGCTGATGCACCAGTCGCTAACATTGGATCCACTACAACAATTTCACGTTCTTCAATATCTTGAGGTAATTTAACAAAATATTCTACCGCTTCTAATGTTTCTGGATCTCGATATAAACCAACATGACCAATTCTTGCTGCCGGTACCAGATTTAAAATACCTTGAGTCATGCCTAGTCCTGCACGTAAAATTGGTACGAAAGCTAATTTTTTACCTGTTAAACGTTTGGCAACCATTTTGGTTACAGGCGTTTCAATTTCAACGTCCTGTAATTCTAAATCTCTCGTCACTTCGTATGCCATTAACATACCGACTTCATCTACTAATTCTCTAAATTCTTTTGTCCCTGTATGTACATCACGAATATAACTTAATTTGTGTTGAATAAGTGGGTGATCAAAAACATGTACTTTGCCCATAATTTACTTCCTCCAATTTTAATTATATAAAGGATGTTTTGTTGTTAATGCCTTAACTCTTTCTTTTCCTTCTTCTAATGCTTTTTCATCTTCTGGATTTTTTAATACTAAGCTTATAATTTTAGCAACTTCTTCAAATGCTGCTTCGTCAAAACCACGAGTTGTTGCTGCAGGCGTACCTAAACGCACACCACTTGTAACGAATGGTTTTTCTTGATCAAATGGGATTGTATTTTTATTACATGTAATACCAATAGCATCTAATGTTTCTTCAGCAACTTTACCTGTAATACCTACTGAATCTTTAACATTTAAAGAAACAAGATGGTTATCTGTTCCACCTGATACCACTTTGAAACCTTCATTAATTAAAGTTTCTGCTAAAGTTTTAGCATTCTTAACAACTTGTTGTTGATAAGTCTTGAAATCATCTTGTAATGCTTCACCAAATGCAATTGCTTTTGCTGCAATCACATGCTCTAAAGGACCACCTTGGATACCAGGGAAGATTGTTTTATCAATTTGCTTTTTGTATTCTTCTTTACATAAAATCATACCACCACGTGGTCCACGTAAAGTTTTGTGAGTTGTTGTAGTAACAAAGTCTGCATATTCAACTGGGTTAGGATGCAATCCAGCAGCAACTAAACCTGCGATATGAGCCATATCTACCATCAATTTCGCGCCGACTTCATCAGCAATTTCCTTGAAGCGTTTAAAATCAATTGTACGTGAATAAGCAGAAGCACCAGCTACAATTAATTTTGGTTGATGTTCTTTTGCTGCTTTTAATACTTCGTCATAATTGATTTGTTCGTTTTCTTTATCAACTCCATACTCTACGAAGTTGTAAAATTGACCACTAAAGTTAACAGGTGCGCCGTGTGTTAAATGCCCACCATGACTTAAGTTCATTCCTAATACAGTATCACCGTGCTCCAATGCTACGAGATAAACCGCCATATTGGCTTGTGAACCAGAGTGAGGTTGCACGTTTACATGTTCAGCACCAAAGATTTGTTTCGCGCGTTCAATCGCTAACGTTTCTGATACATCTACATATTCACAACCGCCATAATATCTTCTGTTTGGATAACCTTCAGCATATTTGTTAGTTAATACTGAACCTTGTGCTTCCATAACAGCTTCTGAAACAAAGTTTTCTGAAGCGATAAGTTCGATGTTATTGTTTTGACGATTGAACTCATTTTGAATCACTTCATAGATTTCTTTATCTTGCTCTTGAATAAATGACATGGATATATTCCTCTTTTCTGTATTAGTTATATTTTGCTCTTTCGCCACCAATTTTTTTTGGTCTTGAAGAAGCTATTGTAACAACCGCTTCACCAATTTGCTTTACACTTGTACGTTCTGGAATTGCAACATGCTTGATGTGCATGCCAATTAACGTTTGACCAATATCTATACCCTTTGGCACAGTAATGTGTTCAACGACCATTGGATTCTCCATATGCTGATATGCATATGTGGCTAGACTACCACCAGCATGTACATCTGGAACTACAGTTACTTCTTCCATTGTTAAAGGGTTAAAATGAGAACGCTCGATTGTGACCGCTCGATTGATGTGTTCACAACCTTGGAAGACAAATGATACGCCTGTCTCACGTTCAATTTCCTTCAGCGCCGTGAATATTTCACGGGCGACGTCCATTGAACCTACAGAACCAATACGTTCTCCAATAACTTCTGACGTAGAGCAACCAATGATACATAATTCATCTGCTTTAAAGAATGACTTTGACTTTAATTCATCGAGTAATAACTTTAAACCTTCCATTTTCCCACCCCTTTTAACTAAATAAAAAAAGTAATATGCAAATCCTAATAAAAAAAACATACGAAAATGATTGATAGCAAATTTGCTACACGTAATCATTATAACTTATTTAGTAACTCACTTATACCAATTTCATAAATTTATTGCTTTAATATTTTATTTTTTAATCTGTCAATTAAACAATTTAATTCATTAAATATTTCTCTATAGTCTTCTATTGTGCCGCCAAACGGGTCTGAAACTTCTCCAGTTGTCCCGACATACTCATTTATGGTAAATACATTTTCTGTATTATTATACATTTGACACAATGCCAATTTATGAGAATTAGACATAGTAAGTATTAAATCTGCCGATAGATCACTTGCAACAAATTTTGTCGAATGCGATGGCATTGCCAAACCTTCAGTTAAACCAATTTGATGTGAATTATTTGAAATAGGATGTCCATCCATTGCGTATATACCTCTTGATGCGAATTCAATATTTGGCATTTTCTGTTTAGCTATACCTTCAGCCAATGGACTTCTACACGTATTGCCAGTACATACAAAGATTACTTTCATAGTGTTTCACCTTCAACAATAGTTTGATTTGCAGCTTTCATAATACGATTCATGATTGCTGTAGTCTGATCATTAATGTCAAAACCATATATATATGCATTCTGAATATCTTCATTTTTATCCAATTCATGCAATATTTGATATAAATTGTGATTTGCACCCTTTATATCGTTTTTATTATTACATAATGGAATGAATTTTGCTTGATTAGGCACAAATGTTTCATGATCCTTCGGTAAAATAAAGGCTGTTCGAGTCCAATCTTTTTCAGTATTTGGTTGACGTTCTAAATGTCGAACTATGGTTAAAGGCGTGTCTGGTGAATAATGCTTATATTTCATTCCTGGTGCAATAGGCTTTTCAGTGTTCAATGCTTTATCTTCTATACTGCCTGGCAAAATTTGTTCAATCATTTGCTTAGTTACAGAGCCAGGTCGTGCAATTCTATAAGGATACTGTGTACAATCCAATACTGTACTTTCCAATCCTTCTTCACTTTGCTCAGCCTTGATGATCCCATCAATTCTGCCATTCAAATCATTGAAGACATGGTCAAATGTTGTGGGTGATGGTCTGCCACTCAAATTAGCACTTGGAGCAGCTATCGGTATATAGACCTGTTTAAGAATAGCTCGACCAACCGGATGACTTGGCATTCTGACGGCAATTGAACCTAAACCTCCACTCACTCTATCACATAAATACCCTTCCTTTAATGGAAGAATAAATGAAATTGGACCAGGCCAAAAATGTTTCATTAATATTTTTACATTCTCCGTTAAGTTTGTAGTAAATTGTTTCATTTGATCCATATCATAAATATGTACGATTAATGGATTGTCAGATGGTCTTCCTTTTGCTTCATAAATTTTTTTTATTGCTTCATCATTTCTAGCGTCTGCTCCCAACCCATATACAGTTTCTGTTGGTAAAGCAATTAATCCACCTTCATTATATATGGAAGTTATTTCGTTGATATGAGCTACATTTACATTGTTATTGATATCATTTTGATTACTAAAGTCCCATATTTTTGTGTCCACTCAAACACATCCTTTCCTGTACTTTTTTAATTTTAAAGCAAAATAAAAAGTTATGCACGCTCATGGTGAAACATGAGACATACATAACTTAGTCATGCCATTTAAAACTGATAATTCTATCATTATGGTTAATATCTTGAACAATCGATACCATTAGCTCTGGATACATTGTTTGAATTTTATCTTTTAACGTTGGTCCTTGGTTATAACCTATTTCAAAGACAACTTGCGCGCCAGGCAATAATACTTTTGGTAAATCAGCTAAAATATCATTATAAACACGATATCCTTGATCATTAGCAAATAGTGCTGAATGTGGTTCATATGATAAAACAGTATCCTCCATAAATGTTGCATCTGCTTGGTCTATATACGGTGGATTCGAAATCAGACCATTCACTTTAACGCCTTGTGCAATTAAAGGTTTCAATGCATCACCTTTTAGAAATTCTATATCGACTTGATGCTGTTGTGCGTTTTCTTTAGCTACTGTCAGTGCTTCTTCACTAATATCTGTCGCATACACAATCAATGAAGTGTCTATTTTCTTCAACATAATTGGAATATTTCCACTACCCGTACCAATATCGACGATCGTATCGCCATGCTTGAGGCTTTGAGAAAAATGCAACATAACTTCTTCTGTTTCTGGACGTGGAATCAGACAATGACGATTAACTTTGAAATTTTCACCATAAAAGGATTGATAGCCGACAATATATTGAATAGGCTCACCTTTCAACATTCGCGCTTTGGCAATATCAAACCGTTGTAATTGTTCAGTAGTCATTTCATCATTCAAGTGTATGATCAACGCTGCTCTAGACCATTGAAACATATCCATCATTAACCATTCTACTCTCGTCGTTTCAATATTCTGATTGCTACATTCTAACTTCGCACGATCAAGTACTGATTTAAAGCTCACCATTATTTAATTCTTTCAATTTCTCAGTTTGTTCTGATACTGTTAGTGCATCAATCACTTCATCTAACTTACCTTCCATAATTTGATCTAACTTTTGTAAAGTTAATCCAATACGGTGATCGGTCACACGACTCTGCGGATAATTATATGTTCTAATACGTTCAGAACGATCTCCTGAACCAACAGCCGATTTACGTTGCGCTGCGTATTTTTGTTGTTCTTCTTGCAATTTCATATCAAATAAACGTGCTTTCAATACTTTCATTGCCTTTTCACGGTTTTGAATTTGGGATTTCTCTGAAGATGTTGCAATAATACCTGTTGGTAAATGGGTAATACGAACTGCAGAATCTGTCGTATTTACGTGTTGTCCACCTGCACCACTTGAACGATACGTATCGACCTTAATATCTTCATTTCTTATCTCTATTTCAACATCTTCTACTTCTGGCAATACTGCAACTGTTGCTGTAGAAGTGTGAATACGGCCACCCGATTCAGTTTCGGGTACACGTTGAACTCGGTGTGCACCATTTTCAAATTTCAATTTACTATAAGCATCTGCTCCAGAAACTGAGAAACTAATTTCTTTGTAACCACCATGATCGCTTTCAGCAGCTTCTACTATATCTGTCTTATAATTATGTGCTTCCGCATATTTAGAATACATTCTAAATAAGTCACCAGCAAAAATTGCAGCTTCATCGCCACCTGCAGCCGCTCGAATTTCAACAATTACGTTTTTGTCATCATTAGGGTCCTTTGGAATTAATAATAATTTCAATGATTCTTCTAATTCTGGTACACGACTCGCTAAACCTTGGCTTTCTTCTTTTAGCATTTCGATTTCATCTTTATCTTTGGTATCATTCAACATTTCTTCGATTTCAGAAATATCCTCTTTAACCTGTTTATATTCGCGATAAACTTCAACAGTTTTTTGTAAATCTGCTTGCTCTTTTGAATACTTTCTTAAATTATCAGGATCATTTACAACGTCGGGATCACTTAATAGTTCATTTAATTGTTCATATCTTTCTTCTACAATATCTAATTGATCAAACACTACATTTCCTCCTTCTCATTATCACTAGGTGCAACAATATGATGCGCTCTACATCTAGGTTCATAACTTTCATTTGCGCCCACCAATATAACTGGATCATCAACCTTAGCTGGTTTTCCATCAATCAATCTTTGGGTACGACTAGAAGAAGAACCACAGACAGCACATACTGCTTGTAATTTCGTTACATCTTCGCTTACTGCAAGTAAATGCGGTATTGGTTCAAAGGGTTCCCCTCTAAAATCCATATCTAATCCTGCAGTGATTACTCTATGGCCTCTTTCTGCTAATTGCTCAACTATATTTACAACTTTAGATTCAAAGAATTGTACTTCGTCAATGCCAATCACATCGACATCTGATAAATCGTGTTTAAGTATTTCAGCAGCAGTCGAAATATTAATCGCTTCGATTGCATTACCATTATGAGAAACAATCTTATCTTTATGATAGCGGTCATCGATAGCCGGCTTAAATACGACTACTTTTTGTTTAGCATAAAGACCACGTCTTAACCGACGTATTAATTCTTCCGATTTACCACTAAACATGCTTCCAGTAATACATTCAATCCACCCGGAATGATAAGTTTCATACATGATTCGTTCCACCTTTTTTCAAAACATAATCGTCTCATTATATCATATTTTTTTATTTGAAATGTGCAATTTTTGAAAGATATTTACTATTTTATGTATCAGCTTTATTCATCAATATACTTCTATTTAATAGCATATGACTATTTTAAACGAAAAAAGCATCCTCATAAAATGAGAATGCCTTAAACCAACGATTATTCGTTGCTTGATTTGTATCCGAATTTCTTGTTGAAACGTTCCACACGACCATCCGCAGCAGCGAATTTTTGGCGACCTGTGTAGAATGGATGTGAGTCAGATGAAATATCTAAACGAATAACTGGGTATTCATTTCCATCTTCCCATTCCATTGTTTCAGATGATGATTTTGTTGAACCACTTAAGAATTTAAAATCTGTAGTTGTATCTAAAAAGATAACTTTGTGGTATTCAGGATGAATATTTTGTCTCATTACTTTCAGCTCCTTTGCCCTGAACCATCCGGAACAGAGTTGTTTGTGAGTTTTTTACCCAATACTACGTAATTATAATAGCTATACATGTAAAACGCAACCCTAAATCTAAGATTACAGCTTAAACAAATATGTTTCTTCTATTAAATAATTGGTTTACCTGTCTTTGTGCTTTCTTCTGCAGCTTTTTGTAACTGTTCAAAGAATTCTTTATTATCAGTTGTACGTTTTAATTTACGTACAAAACGTTCTGTAAAATCGAGTGAATCTGTAAACATATTACGCAATTGCCATAAAGATTCTAATTCTTTTGGTGAAATTAGCAATTCTTCTTTACGTGTTGAACTTCTACCAATATCAATAGCAGGGAATACACGACGTTCTGCAAGTTTACGATCAAGATGTAATTCCATGTTACCCGTACCTTTAAATTCCTCATAAATCATGTCATCCATGCGTGATCCAGTATCAACTAAAGCAGTCGCTAATATAGTCATACTTCCACCAGCTTCAATATTTCTTGCCGCACCAAAGAATGCTTTAGGTTTGTGTAATGATGCTGGGTCTAGACCACCTGATAATGTTCGACCACTAGGTGGGATTACTAAGTTGTATGCACGTGCCAATCGTGTAATTGAATCCATTAAGATAATAACATCCTTACCAATTTCAACAAGTCTCTTTGCACGTTCTAATAATAATTCTGCTACTTTTACATGGTGTTGAGGCGGTTCATCAAATGTAGAATGAACTACTTCTGCAGTTTCAACAGATCTTTCAATATCTGTAACCTCTTCCGGTCTTTCTCCAACAAGTAGGACAAATAATTCTGCTTCTGGTTTATTCGTAGCAATCGCATTGGCAATTTCCTTTAGTAATGAGGTCTTACCTGCTTTTGGTGGTGCAACGATAAGTCCACGTTGACCAAGTCCAATCGGCGTAATCAAATCCATAATTCGTGTAGAATAATTTTGCTGTGTTGTTTCTAACATTATGCGTTCTTCTGGATATAAAGGTGTCAACGCTTGGAAATGCGGTCGTTTCTTTACTTCCTCTGCATTCTCATCATTAACAAAGTCAACTTGTAATAAACCATAGTATTTTTCATTATCCTTAGGCTTTCTAACTTTACCAGTCACTTTATCGCCACGTTTAATTTCGAAACGACGTATTTGACTAGCTGAAATATAGATATCTTTTTCACCTTTTGAATAATTTACTGTTCGAAGGAAACCATAACCATCTTGTTGGATATCATCTAAGATACCTTCCATATAATAGTTTCCATCTTTTTCCATTTGCGCTTCCATAATTGCAAGCACCAATTCTTTTTTATTTAATTTACTATAATTTATCAATTTAAGAGATTTTGCTTTTTGAGTGAGATCTTTAGTAGTGTAATTTTTGTATAATTCGTGGAACGATTCATACTGAGGTGATGTACGTTCTTTTTCAGGCATTATCTTGCACCCATTTCATAAATAAGTTTTTAAACAACGTAATAAATACTACGCTATTTACTTTTTTAACTATAGCAAATTTTCTTTTTAATTACAAAATGTATTTCATTTTCTCAAATTTAAAAATGATTACATAACTTAAAAACCACCACACCATGCGTATACATTACTTCAATAAAAAAGAAATCGACAACTTCTATTTCATTACACAATAGAAGTTGTCGATATTAAGGTCATCTAAGATTCAATTTAAGTCTCAGATATTGATATATTATAAAATTATTTAAATTAATTGAAGTAACCAGCGATAGATTTAACTTCTAAGAATTCTTCGATACCGAAGTCTCCCCATTCGCGACCAATTCCAGATTGTTTATAACCGCCAAATGGTAAGTCTGGACGACGTGGCGCTTCATTAATTTGTATTGTACCTGCTTCAACTGAACGAGCAACTTTTAATAATGTGTCCTTATCAGTACCAAATACATAACCTGCTAAGCCATATTCTGTATCATTTGCAATTTCAATTGCTTCATCTAAATCATTATACGTGATAATTGACATTACCGGTCCAAATATTTCTTCACGAGCAATAACCATGTCGTTATTTACATTATTGAAAATAGTTGGTCTTGCAAAATATCCAGTCTCTAGGCCTTCAGGTTTGCCAGGGCCACCGAATAACAATTCAGCACCTTCTGCAATGCCTTTATCGATATAAGATTGAACTTGGTCAAATTGTTTTTTACTGATAATTGGTCCGACACGCGTACCTTCTTCTCTTGGGTTTCCAACCTTAACATTGCTAAATTCTTCTTTAACTGCAGTAAGGAATTCCTCTTTAATACTTGCTGGTACGAGTGTTCTTGTACCGGCAGCACAAACCTGACCAGTATTATGAACAACTTTATTCGTTGCTGCTTTAGCAGCTTCTTTGATATCAGCATCATCTAATACGATAAATGGTGATTTACCACCTAATTCAAGTGATACTTTTTTGAAGTCTTCAGCCGCTTCTTTCATAATGCTTGATCCAGTTGGACCTGAACCTGTGAATGACATCATTCTTACTTTTGGATGTGCACTTAATGGACGTCCGACACCTTGTCCGTCACCATTAACCAAGTTAAACACACCTTTTGGTAGGCCAGCTTTTTCAAAGATTTCAGCTAAAATAACTGCCGCAAATGGTGTTTCTTCAGATGGTTTAAGGACCACTGGGCTACCTGCCGCAAATGCACCTGCTAATTTTAATGACGTTTGATTCATTGGGAAGTTCCATGGTGTTACTAGTCCTGCAACGCCAATCGCTTCTTTTACAACCAAGTTATCTCCACGTCGTTCTTCAAATTCAAAGTCATTTAATGCATCACGTGCTGCAGTGAAATGATCTAAGCCCATTTGATAATGAACACTTTCCGCTACTGATGCAGGTGAACCTAATTCATCGATGATTGTATCAACAATGTCATCTTTTCTATTTTCATATTCTTTAACAATATTATCTAATAATTGTTGTCTTTCTTTAACAGAAGTATGTCTAAATTTTAAATATACACTCTCTGCAGCATCAACTGCTTTATCCACATCTTCTTTGTTCCCTTTAGCTACAGTGCCAGCAACCTCTTCAGTTGCAGGATTGATTACTTCTATAGTCTCTCCACTAGCGCTTTCTACCCATTCTCCATTGATAAATTGTTTAGTGAAATTTCTCATTAATTATTCACTCCTTAAGTAAATTACTAATCATATTTTAACCTAGATATTTTAAAATTAAACTAAACTGCTCACAAAGATATATAATTTTATGAATAAAACGTTTTCGATTATAATTACACTTTGCATATGTGCCACTTTCCTTTATTCCCTGTGCATTGCTATTTAACACCAAATTTTAAATTATTATTGAAGGTTCATGAGTGAATGTAGGAAATTGCAACAAAAAAAACTGTAAACAACCCAATGGTTGTTCACAGTTTAAATAGAAGTCGAATGCTATTTTATTTATTAAATAACTTTTTCAATACATTAACTTTCGAGCTCAATATATTCTTGGGCCCACTTTTCCATTGGTACTAATGCTGCCGCTAGTGCATTCCCTTTATCTGTAAGTTGGTATATGATGTTGACTGGGCTAGTAGAAACAACATTCTTTTCAACGAGTCCCCATTCCATTAAATCAGTTAATTTAATGCTTAGTGCACGTGGCGTGATTGTTTTCAAATCACGTTTCATATCTGAAAAATGTGCTGATTTTTCAGTACACCGAGACAAATAATTAATGATTAAACCATTCCAACTTCTACCTACTATTTTAAAGGTTTCTTCAAGATAAGGGCAAACCTCCATGGTCATCACCTCATATCACTTAATATTATAATTGAAGATTAAAGTTAGGATAGTGCGCTTCAATTATGTAGTATATTTATTATACCACAAATCCTAAACTTCTTCAGTCCAAATGTCTGCACCAAGTGATTTCAATGTATTCACAATATTGGTATAACCTCTATGAATATGTTTCACATTATAAATAGTAGTTACGCCTTCAGCAATTAATCCGGCAACAATTAGACTTGCACCCGCGCGTAAATCACTCGCATAAACCTTAGCGCCTTTTAATTTAGATGGTTTGATCGTTGCAGTACCATTGTCAGCTACAATATCCGCACCCATATTTTTCAATTCGTCTACATGCTTAAAGCGTGCTGGATAAATCGTCTCAGTTACAAATGATACACCATCAGCCATAAATAACAACGGCGTAATCGGTTGTTGTAAATCTGTTGCAAATCCTGGATAAACAAGCGTCTTAATATCAACACTAGTATATTTGTTTCCACGTTTAATCTGAGTATGATCTTCACCAACATTAATATCTAAACCTAATTCTTTTAATTTTACGATCAATGGTTCAACGTGTGTAGGTATAATGTTATTTATTTTTATTTCTTCACCACAAGCAGCTGCAATACACATATAAGTGCCAGCTTCTATTCTATCAGGAATAACTTGATGTTCTGAGCCATGTAAATGTTTTACACCATTAATCTTTAATGTACTTGTACCTGCACCTTTAATATCAGCGCCTAAGCTAATTAAGAATCTTGCAACATCTACTACTTCTGGTTCTTTTGCTGCATTTTCAATTACAGTTTGACCCTCAGCACGAACTGCAGCGAGCATAATATTGATTGTTGCGCCCACACTTACGATATCTAAAAAGATATTGGCACCGACTAATTTATCCGCTTCAATTTTCATAGAAGTTTCACTAGATTCATCGATTGTCGCACCCAAAGCTTTAAAACCTTTAATATGTTGATCTATGGGTCTTGGACCTAATGGACATCCTCCTGGTAAACCGATAACACATTTATTAAATCTTCCAAGCATTGCTCCCATCATATAGTAAGAAGCACGTAATGATTCTACCTTTTGATTTGGTAATGGGGCATTTATTATTTCTTCAGGATCCACTTCGAGTGTCATACCTGTTAAATTTGTTTTAATATTCAAATCACCTAATAAGCTCACCAATGTTTCAACATCTGAAATTTGTGGCAAACCTTTAATTGTTACTTTATCTTCGGCCAATATAGCTGCCGGAATAATAGCAACTGCACTATTTTTTGCACCATTGATATTTACTTCACCTTTAAGTGTTTGACCACCTCTAATTTTTATCACTTCTTGACCCATTTATCCGTTCTCCTTTACCATACTTTCAATCGTTCTTTTTCTTAACATCATTAGCATTATACTATGAAAACATTAGTGTTTGCAAAATACATTAATCTAACAAAACCTATTAAAAATGATATTAAGTGCATATACAGTATGTAAAAATTAATTGTTATACCTTTTATTTCCCAATGTTTCACAACTCAAATCATAAATAAAGGTTTTTTCTTATAAATTTTATGTAAATTTCAATTCTATTAACTGTTTATTTTTAGTTTTATTTGAATTTGATGTTAAAAAAAATAACTATTATACCGAAGTATAATAGTTATTTTTACGATTAAAATTATTTAGCACGGTTTGAAGTACCAAATTCTTTAATTTTACCGATTACAGTTGCTTTGATTGCTTCGCGAGCTGGACCTAAATATTTACGAGGATCATAAACTTCTTGATCATTGTTTAATACGTCACGAACAGCTTGTGCTGATGCAATTTGGTTTTCAGTATTTACATTGATTTTAGCAGTTCCAAATGGGATTGCTTTTTGGATATCTTTAGTTGGGATACCAGTACCACCGTGTAATACTAATGGTAAACCAGTTGAAGCACCGATTTCTTCCATTTCTTTAAATCCTAATTTTGGTTCACCTTTATAAGGTCCGTGTACTGAACCTAATGCTGGTGCAAGTGTATCAATACCAGTTCTTTCAACTAGTTCTTGACACTCTTTAGGATCTGCATAGATAACACCTTCAGCAACAACGTCATCTTCTTGTCCACCAACAGTTCCTAATTCTGCTTCAACAGAAACACCGTGTTCGTGAGCATACTCAACTACTTTAGCAGTAGTTGCAACATTTTCTTCGAATGGGTCATGTGAAGCATCAATCATTACTGATGTGAAACCAGCGTCGATTGCTTCTTTACATTTTTCAAAGCTTGAACCGTGGTCTAAATGAATCGCTACTGGAATAGTGATTTCTTTATCGTGCATTAAACCTTCAACCATTTTAACGACTGTGTAGAAACCACCCATGTAACGAGCAGCACCTTCAGAAACACCTAAGATTACAGGTGCGTTCTCTTCTTGAGAAGCTTCTAAAATAGCTTGTGTAAATTCTAAGTTATTTAAGTTGTATTGACCAACCGCATAACCGTTTTCTTTTGCATCGATTAACATTTCTTTCATTGAAACTAAAGGCATGAAAGTTCCTCCTTGGTGCTTTAAGCACATATTTTTACAATCTAATTATATCAAAACCATAAACTTTTTGCATTATTCTATACAATTGTAAGCGTTTTTATTTAAAGTTTTATTTTTAATTTCTGCAAACTTCGCATTTTTGCACCTATTTTTATAAAATTGCAATATCTTAAAAGCTTATTTACAATAGTTAAATGAGTAGAATGGAGGTACGTTGTATGTCAAAAATATTGAATACGCAACTTAACGGAATTTTTAATCGCATTGAAACCCAAGAACTTGATATACAAATGGCTAGCCAATGTTTGATTCAAGCAATTGGCGGTGAAGGTCATGTCTATATAAAGGGCTACGATGATTTAAAGTTTTATGAGTCATATATTTTAGAAAGTGAAGAGCGATTGAAATCAAGCAAACGTCTAACTGATTTATCATCTATCGATCAATTAGATACTACAGATAGAGTATGCTTGTTCGCTCCTAATTATACTTCTACAGTCGCAAAAGATGTAGATGCATTAATAGCTGCAGATGTAGACTTTGTGTTGATTTGTAATAAGCCAAAGGATGTAGATTTTTCTGATCATTTATTTCACTTTGTTAATTTAAGTACGCCTAGACCCATTGTCTATACAGAGGACTATGACAAAGTTGTCACGCCTCACCCTATCGCTTTTAATTACATCTATTATGATATTTATACACAAATGGTTGAAATGATAAATGATTTAGATTTATAGATTATGTTAAATTTAAATCAATACTTCAATATCAATCGCATTATTCTGGTTGGGACAAATTCCATGTTCCAACCTTTTTTATATTTCTTACTTCATTTTTATAAAAAACTGCCGACCGATACATG
Organism: Staphylococcus sp. 231237_7MaSpsaltlick; assembly: GCF_043107035.1. Taxonomy (NCBI): domain Bacteria; kingdom Bacillati; phylum Bacillota; class Bacilli; order Caryophanales; family Staphylococcaceae; genus Staphylococcus; species Staphylococcus sp. 231237_7MaSpsaltlick. The sequence continues at coordinate 41,447 of NZ_JBICNX010000017.1, read as the reverse complement.
GTCGACAGTCAAAAATTATTCAGCTATATGTTATAGTTATTTGTTATTTTGATGTTTCAATGAAGCTTCAACAAATGCTCTAAAAATTTGTTGTGGACGGTTAGGTCTTGATAAAAACTCAGGATGGAACTGACAAGCCACAAAGAAATCATTTTCTGGTATTTCTACCATTTCGACTAATCGACCATCTGGACTAGTACCAGAGAATACCATTCCATTTTCTTCTAATTGCTCTCTATATTCATTGTTAAATTCATAACGATGACGATGACGTTCTTCAATATTTTGTGCATCATAAATTTTATGTGCTAATGTACCTTCTTTAATCGTACAAGGATATAAACCTAAGCGTAATGTACCACCTAAATCTTCTATATCCTTTTGTTCTGGAAGTAAATCAATGATTGGATAAGGTGTATTTGGATCTAATTCTGCTGAATGTGCACCTTCTAAACCAATAACATTTCTTGCAAATTCTACAGTAGCTAATTGCATACCTAAGCAGATACCAAAGTATGGTACATTATTTTCACGAGCATATTTAATTGCTGAAATTTTTCCTTCACTCGCACGGAACCCAAAACCACCTGGTACAAGGATACCATCAACATCAGCTAAATATTGTGCAACATTGTCATCTGTCACTTCACTTGAGTCAATCCATTTTACTTCTACATCTTTCTTGAATGGATAACCTGCATGTTTCAAGGATTCAACTACTGATAAGTATGCATCTTGCAAGCTTACATATTTACCTACTAAGCCAATAGTTACTTTGCCATCTAAGTTATTCACTGTATCTAACAAGTACTGCCATTCATCTAATTGTGTATCATATTTTGCATCTAACTCTAAACGATCAATTACGATGTCATCCATATTTTGTTTACTTAATTGTAAAGGAATTTCATATAAAGAATCTGCATCACGACATTCGATAACACTTGCTTTATTAATGTCACAGAATAATGCAATTTTATCTTTTAAGTCTTGTGTTAATTCATACTCAGTACGTACAACAATTAAATCTGGTTGAATACCTAAACCACGTAATTCTTTAACACTGTGTTGTGTTGGTTTTGTTTTCATTTCGCCTGCAGCTTTAATATAAGGTAGTAATGTACAATGTACATACATCACATTTTCTCTACCTAAATCACTTCTAATCTGACGAATTGCTTCAATAAATGGTAATGATTCAATATCACCAGTCGTACCACCAATCTCAGTAATGACTACATCCGCATTAGTACTTTCGCCAGCTAATAATAAGCGTTCTTTAATTTCATTTGTGATATGTGGAATAACTTGGACTGTACCACCTAAATAATCACCACGGCGTTCTTTTTTCAATACGTGAGAATATACTTTACCAGCTGTAACATTTGAATATTTATTTAAGTTGATATCGATAAATCTTTCATAGTGTCCTAAATCTAAATCTGTTTCAGCACCGTCATCAGTTACAAATACTTCACCATGTTGATACGGACTCATTGTACCTGGGTCAACATTTAAATAAGGATCAAATTTTTGAATTGTAACCTTCAATCCTCTATCTTTTAACAATCTTCCTAAAGATGCTGCTGTAATACCTTTACCTAATGAAGAAACTACTCCACCAGTTACAAAAATAAATTTTGTCATGTTCTGCCTCCTATAAATATAATGGTATAGAAATTAATACCAGCAATTGACATGCTTAACTTCAATTGAATTGTTAAACTTTAATCTAATGTCTTACATTTTTAAATTATTTTTAATGGGAGATTGGTTTGGCGTTAACAATAGCGCCAGTACACAAGTAACGATATTAAAAATAATAAGTTAACTAGTTTATAAAATAAAAAAATCGCTCCCTCTCACAAATTTGTAAGGGGGAGCGTATATGATTTATACACGTCGTCCTAATTAAAGGAGCCCGAATAAAATTTTATCATGTTCACGAAAAAAGTCAATTAAATATCGCAGAATTAATTTTCTGTGAATTCATCTTCCTCGTACTCATCATCATCTTCTTCTTCGTCTTCTAAGTCTTCATCATCTTCATCAATTACAATATCAGACTCTTCAATCTCTTCGTCCACTTCTTCATCTTCTGGATCTTCAGGATCGTTTAGTGTCTCTTGGTCATCCGTAACTGTAGGGATATCATCATCGTCATCCGCTTCATCTTCACCAAGTAATTTCAATGTTTTATCTTCTTCATCATCGTCATCTAAAATATCAAATTTTTGAATAGTTGGCGCAATTTTCTCTTCAATATCATCGACTGAATACCAGTCACGTAAGCCCCAAATATTTTCACCAATATTTAAGAAACGTCCATCCGTGTTTAAGTCTGTATAGAATTGCACAATTCTATCTTCAATTTCGTGATCTTCATAATGTCCAATCGCTTTAAATTCATCAATGATATCATACAGATTCATTGTATCGCCTTTTTCGTGTAATAACGTGTAAGCCATGTCAATAAATGATTTCTCATCAACCATTTCTTTTGTATAATCTTGAATTCTCATATTATATATTCTTCCTTTCAAAGGCATTTATCCAAATCAGTACTATGTTTTCTTAAGTAATAATAACAAATGTAAATTATAAATGACAATGCTTGATTTCGCAATCGCTATTAATAATTTATATATTTTTCAAAAGTGATAAAATCATCTGCACTTTCAATTTCAACAAAATTACTATTTATACATAAAGGCTTTAATTCATTATGTTCCCCATATAAGGTGATTGTCAGCACAGCCACATCATTAAAATGCTTTCTAATATACGTTGATAATTGGCGTAATGCACTTTCAGCAATACCGTGATGTCTTTCATCTTCATTCACTTCGATAGATGAAATATTCATACGATTTTCATGCTTTTCAATCGCTATAAAGCCGACTTTCTGTCCATCTTTTAGTAAATCTATCATATGAATATTATAAGGTGTTTCATCTGTACTCTTTTGTAATTTTAAAGATGAAACATATTTAGAGTCTAAATCTAAATAATACAATCTTTCTTTACCAATCGGACCTTCTTCTTTCGTTGCAGCATGCATAAATCCTGCGCGCTCGTATACATTCCAAGCACCTTTATTTTCTGCGTCAACCACTAAATACAAATGATTAAAGTTCGGAAATAAGATTTGCACATATTGTGGTAAATACATCATCATTTTAGTTCCGTATCCACAGCCTTGATATTTTTCATTAATGGATAATGAGCGAACATATACAACTTGATTTGGTGTATCGTAACCTTCATGTTGATAATATTGGTGTAGTACAAAGAAACCTACCACTTCTCCATCACTGTTTAATGCAATGTTCGCTATTCTATCATCATCCTCTAATGCTTCATTTAATACATCCTTTGGAAGAGATGAATAAATTTGCTGGCGCTCACTTAATTCAAAATCATAGAGTGCTTCTTTGTATTTATCTTCATACACCTGCACTGTAATATCTTCAAATTGTTCTTTTGTAAACATATTTAATCCCCTATTTAAACTGTTTTATATATCTATCAAAAACATACCACTTATATGAACTTACTAACCGTTTTTTATGAAGTTAAAAAACAATTCATCAGCCAATTCACTTGGTATTTATCTTTGACTTGTCCATGCATGGCATTAAAGAAAGTTTTATCTAATGGCATATGCGGATCCCCTTCCACACTGAGTGCCTCGTAAACTTGACGTTGTTCTTCCAAACGATCGAAAGTCAAAATAATATTGGTATTATCATTAGACGTTGGTCGACCATAACTGCTAGAAATATGTAATACTACATCATCACTTACATGTAATTCAGCATGTAACAAGCGTCCATTCGTTTCATTTAATATCTTTATTTCTCCACTAAATGCCGTTTTATAGAAATCTAACGCTTCTTGTACATCATCAACAATAATGTAAGGACTTAATTGCATCATAAATCAATCGCTCCCTTTACTTTCATATTTGATTTTCTTATATTTTATTATACTATAAGTAAGAATGAAAATATTTGGGGGAATACCATTATGAAAATAGGCATTGATGCTGGGGGCACATTAATAAAAATAGTTCAAGACGAGAATGGCAAACGTTCATATAATACAAAGCTAACGACTGAGATTGACCAAGTTATAGAATGGTTAAATTCAATTGATGCAGAGCGTATCAGTTTAACTGGTGGTCAGGCTGCTACAATTCAACAACAACTTAACTGCGAATCTAATATATTTGTTGAATTCGATGCTTCGGCTGTTGGATTAAATATATTATTAACTGAACAAGGCCATCAACTAGATGATTACATATTTGCTAACGTTGGGACTGGTACGTCAATTCATTATTATGACGGTAAAGCTCAAAAACGTGTTGGTGGTGTAGGTACCGGTGGCGGTATGATTCAAGGTTTAGGTTATTTATTAACTGGCATTCAAGATTATCAGTTATTGACGGATACTGCTCAAGATGGCAATAGAGATATCATCGATTTAAAGGTAAAACATATCTATAAAAACACTCAACCTCCTATTCCAGGAGATTTAACGGCAGCTAATTTCGGTAATGTCTTACATAATTTAGATAAATCATTTACCGATGCCGATAAACTTTCTTCTGTAATAGGTGTAGTGGGTGAAGCAATTACAACGATGGCTATTACAGTAGCACGAGAACACAAAACAGAAAATGTCGCTTATATTGGCTCAACGTTTATCAATAATCAACTATTACGACACGTTATTGAAGATTATACTGTATTACGAGGATTCAAACCTTATTACATTGAACATGGTGCTTTTTCCGGTGCTCTTGGTGCACTTCATCTATAAAACGTAACAGGTCAACAAACGTATCTAAGACATTCCAGATACGTTTGTTGACCTTAATTTTTTTATAAATAAATTATATAAGACATCATTCAAATCATCATATTTCAATATCGTAATTACTTGTTCTATAGCGCAAGTTGTTCAATCACTTTTTGCGCTGAAACAACGGTACCCACTACACCAGGTTTCAAATCAATAGCTACAGCTTTATCATCATCTCTTAACGTATCTAACCACTCATCAAAAACAGCGCCTTCAATCTCAACTAATTCAAGATTGTCAAAGTCTTCTCTACGGACTTTTTCCGCTCTACTTTTTATACTCCATACGGGCATAATATGTGGCCTTTGATGTTCATCGTCACTAATTAATGCAAATTGCTTTGCACCCTTTTCAGATAATCCAAAAACTGCATCCTCTTTTGCTACGTCTTTAGCAAATTCCTTCAAACGTATACTATCTAAATCAGACATTAATTCATCACTAACTTTCACGACATCTACTAAATCACCATCTGATTTCGAAGTTGGATTGACCAACACTTGATCTCCTTCGTTAAATATATCGTCTAATTCATAAGTAACAAATCGATCCACATCAATTTTCTTTACTTTATCAAACGCAATACCTTTAGTATCAAGGAATGGTTGAGCCAATGTCTTGTCACTCCACAAACACACGCGTGACTCACCTAGTATTTCATAACTGACTAATTCCTTTGCTTCTGTTGCAACATAAAAACACTCACTTACCAAAATATCTTGATAAAATGAATTTTCTTTATAGGACATCCTAACACCTTCATTTCATTTTATATTTTTAACCTAATCAAAATATAAATGACATATATAATACAGTCAAACACCTCAATTAGTATTTATAAACATGACATAGCAAATGTTTTGATTCACATTAAAATACATTATCTCATATTTATCCTTTTTTTAAATCTTCAAGGAACTGTAATTCTAATTTTTCTATTTGACTTTGTGATTCACCGTGCCAAATACAACCAAATCTGGAGCTCACTTGCTCTTCTGTGTACCAATCACCATCATAGTATGATAATGGAAATAACACGCCTTTTTTAATGTACTTTACAATCGTATTAAAGAAATGTTGATTATCACCCGGTGAAATATAACTATAAAACTTATGGAACCCCTGAGTTAAAATCGGTTCGAGTAATAACATGCTTGTAGAACCATTTTGTCTGAAATTCAAATCAATCGCAAAAATATCACCCTGTGCATCCTCTAATAAGTCAAAGCCTGCAACACCATAATATCCTTGAGCAACACCCATTTCCATAATTTCTTTACCAGCTTGTATCACTTTCTTTGGTACATCTTGAACATTCAAATTACCATTATAATGGCCGTATTTGTCAGTCAGTTGTTGTGATGTTCCAATATATTGCACACCGAGCTTCGGTGTATATGCAAATTGCACACAATAGTTTGCAACTGCTTCAACTTTCTGTTCAATTATGATTGTGTCTGTTTCGCTTTTAGCCTTCTCGATTCGTTTGGATGCCTTATCTAAATCTGTTTGATTATAGCAAATCATTACACCATAACCACCAGCTGTAGGTAGATCATCACCTGGTTTTAAAACAAATGGAAACTCCCAATGCTTGATTGCTTGTTCAAAGTCCTCTATATTCACTACTTCTCGTTTTGGCAAATATTTATTATTCGTCCACTCTGGTATACGAGATTTATTATTTAAAGCAACAAATATATCTTTATTCAATGCATAGTAGTGTTTTTTCAATATCGCTTCATCATGTATATATTGAAAATAAATTTTTTTATCAAGACTTTGCGCTAACGTAGCTAGTAATTGTTCATAACTAGATTTATCGTTAAATTTATAAATATTACTAGGCATGTCTTGACCAATTAATTGAAATAATTGTGCTAAATTTTCTGTAACGCTCGCTTCATGTACAATCACAGGCATTTGATTAGCAATCAATAATTCTCTACCAGTTAAAAAATTAGATTGGTGTTCTTCTGGCTCTAACCACGGATTTGAAATATATGATGGACGAGACGTATATACTATATTTGAATCATAAAGATCACTAAGTGTTATTTTAGGTCTTAGAGAACTTTGTTTTGTCATTTTTTGTGCTCCTTTATAAATTGATGTTGTTCAACAATTTCTATAAATAGTGCGCTATCTTCTATTAATTCTAAGCCCATTAAGGATAATATTTTTGCGCCTCGAATTAATGCTTGATCACCATGAGTACTACCTGCCGCTTCTCTAAAGCGGTGTGTGTGACCAACTAGATTTCTAGAACCTATTTTAATATGGGGATGAATCGTTGGTACAACATGACTCACATTTCCTGTATCTGTTGAACCATATCCGAAATCATCATCTATAACTGCTTCACCCATTTCAGTCGCATATTTTGCGAATAAATCGTCTAATTTTGAAGTTTTTACAAATTCATTCACACCATTTTGAATTGGGCCAAATTCATAGTCACAACCCGTTTGAATCGCTGCACCTCTCGCAATTTGACCAACTCTTTCAGTTAAGACGTCTAAATCTTTTCTAGTTGTTGCTCTAGTATAAAATCTTGCATGTGTGAAATCTGGAATAATATTTGCTGCCTTTCCTCCATCTAAAATTACTCCATGTACACGTTGACTCTTTTTAATGTGTTGTCTCAATTGCGCCACACCATTAAAATAAGAAATCATTGCATCTAAAGCATTTCTTGCTTCATGTGCATTTTCAGATGCATGCGTACTCTTACCATAGAACTTAATATCTAGCACATCTACTGCTAGAGTATTTATCGTACGATACGTTTCATTACCTGGATGCACCATTAATGCGATATCTAATTCATCAATAATGCCCTCCTTAACATATGATGCTTTGGCACTACCATTCTCTCCACCTTCTTCGGCAGGACAGCCCAAGACAATCACTTGTCCCCCAACTTTATCTATCACTTGCTTTAAGGCTATCCCAGCTAATACGCTTGCTGTTCCAATTATATTGTGTCCACATGCATGGCCTAGACCCGGCAAAGCATCATATTCCGCTAGATAACCAATTGTCGGACCGGGTTTCGATGAATCATATTTAGCTATAAACCCTGTAGCATGACCTGCAATATCAGTCTCTACCTCAAAATTATGGCGATTTAATTGCTCAATTAATGTTCGAGATGCAAAAATTTCTTCATTACCAAGTTCTGGTCTTTGATGTATTTGATGGCTTAATTCTATATATTTATTCTTTTCATTTTCTATATAATCTAAAATATTTTGTTTGTTTTCCATTGCTGAAACCCTACTTTCCACATTACTACGAGCTAGTTATTACTTAAATTTTAAAAAATTAAATGCAATACCAATTCATTTAATAATCTAATCAAGTGTACAAAACACTTTTAATTATTACTTATTCTATCGGCTTTGTTGTATTCTGTCATTAATTTTCTGAAATTTAAAACATTTTTACTTTTGTATTAGTCTCTATACCACATTTAACAAATTGTAAAAGCAGGTTCATCTTGTTACAATAACTTTATTAAGATTTTAGGAGGAAGCATAATGCCAAAAATGAACGTTGAAAGTTTTAATTTAGATCATACAATTGTGGATGCGCCTTTTGTAAGACTTGCAGGAAAAATGGAAGGTGCCAACGGCGATGTCATTCATAAGTATGATATTCGTTTCAAACAACCAAACAAAGAGCATATGGAGATGCCTGGCCTTCACTCATTAGAACATCTAATGGCTGAAAATATTAGAAATCATTCTGATAAGGTTGTCGATCTAAGTCCAATGGGTTGTCAAACTGGATTTTATGTTTCATTCATTAACCATGATGATTATAATGATGTGTTAAATATCATCGAATTAACAATTAAAGATGTATTAGCAGCTACAGAAGTACCTGCTTGTAATGAGGTCCAATGTGGATGGGCAGCGAGTCATTCATTAGAAGGTGCCAAAGAAATAGCGCAAGCCTTTTTAGACAAACGTTCAGAATGGAACGATGTTTATGGTGAAAATAAATAACCATTTCACGCTATAAAGTATATAACTCCAAATAATTACCGAGTCATATACATCTTGATCGTGAGACTGCTCTAAGCATTACTAAGACCACCCTGGAACATAAATTCCAGAAAAATAGCACTCAGATAATTTAATTTATCTGAGTGCTTATTTTTATTCATCCTATTCGTATTGTTGGTTCGCTTTCCTAGGGGACAGTTTCATCCTGTAGTCTTCAGCTTGTCCTATACTCCCTAGGAGTCTCGCCAAAATACATTGAAAACTTTTGTGAATTTTAAATTGCCATCACCTTAATAAACTCAACTACAAATGTTTTCTTATCATATACTTTCATCAATTATCTCGTCTTATTGTACATTAATGTCTCTATGCTGTTAAAATAAGCGACATAATCTCATTTTCACTCGTAAATTTTGATTATTTTAGAAAAACACAAAGAAAGGTATGCGTGACTTAATAAGTCTTTGCATACCTTTCTTTATTATTTAATACATTCGTTTCTATAATTTACGAATTATACCAATGAATAGAAACTGCATTGGTAAACGTAGATATAATGCCCAAGGCGAAAGCGTCTTATCCCCTAAAGGCAATTGTTTACGCGCCATATAAATATTTGCAGGGAATACTGCCAATAAGAACGCGGAAATTGCATTTTTCAAACGTGTAGTTGGTTGTTTAATCAATAATAATATACCAAAAATACACTCTATTATCCCTGTTACTATAACAGCTGTTCGTTTAAATGGTAAATATGCTGGTACAATTCGTGTGAAATTAGCCTCATTTTTAAAATGTAATACGCCTACAAATGAAAAAGCTAAACCGAACACGATACTTAAAAGTCGCTTCATTTTTCAACGCCCATTTCTTTTAAATAGCTTTTACCAAACTTAGGAAGTGCTACCCCAAAGTTATCAGCGATTGTCGCGCCTATTGAACTAAATGTATCGTCTACAGACAATTCATGACCTTGTTGGAATTTAGGACTATACATCAAGACTGGAATATATTCCCTTGTATGATCCGTACCATCCGCAGTCGGATCATTACCATGATCTGCTGTAATAATCACTAAATCATCTTCTCGTAAATATTTCATTAGTTCAGGTAAACGCTCATCGAAGTCTTTAATCGCTTGTGCATAGCCTGGCTTATCGCGTCTGTGGCCATACAGTGCATCAAAGTCTACTAAGTTTAAGAAACTCAATCCTGTAAAGTCTTTTTGAACTGTTTCAATTAATTTATCCATACCATCCATATTATCTTTAGTACGAACCGCTTCGGTCACACCTTCGCCGTCATAAATATCATTGATTTTACCCAGTGCAATAACATCATAACCACTATCACTTAATTCATTCATCACTGTACGACCGAATGGTTTTAAAGCATAATCATGTCGGTTTGATGTACGTTTAAATGCACCTGGCTCTCCGACATATGGACGAGCAATAATTCTACCAATCAAATATTTAGGATCTTTAGTTAATTCACGCACTTTTTCACATATGTCATAAAGTTCTTCTAATGGAATAACTTCTTCATGAGCAGCGATTTGCAATACAGGGTCAGCTGAAGTATAAACGATTAAATCGCCTGTCTTCATTTGATGTTCTCCCCACTCATCAATGATTTGAGTACCTGAAGCTGGTTTATTCGCAACGACTTTACGTCCAGTTAACCGTTCAATTTCTGAAACGAGTTCCTCTGGAAAGCCTTCTGGATAAACTTTAAATGGTTGCATAATATTTAAGCCCATTATTTCCCAATGGCCTGTCATTGTATCCTTACCTACTGATGCTTCACTCATTTTTGTGTAAAAAGCTAGTGGTTTATCAACTTTGTCAACGACTGGTAAAGCTTCGATATTTCCTAATCCTAATTGTTGTAAATTAGGTAATGTTTGATCAAATCCTTCAAGTGTATGCTTTAAAGTATGGCTTCCCTCATCATTAAATGCTTTAGCATCCGGACCTTCGCCTATACCAACCGAATCCATAACTATTAAATGTACTCTGTTAAAAGGTGTCGTCATTGTGTTTCACTCCTATTCAGTAATTACTTTGTGAATTAATGTTGGTGCTTTACCGCTATCACTTATGGTAATGCTCGCGTTTAACTTCTCAATAACATCATCTACTTGTTCGCGATTACTGTGTATTGTTAATAATGATTCACCAGCTTTTACCTTATCTCCAACTTTTTTATTCAAGACAATGCCTACACTCAAATCAATATCGTCCTCTTTCGTTTGACGACCTGCTCCGAGCATCATTGATGCAACACCTACTTCGTTTGCTACAATTTCAGTTACGACCCCTGACTTTGTAGCTGGGTAGTCAATTTGATATTGTGCTTGCGGTAATTTTGATACATCATCTACTACTGATCCATCACCGTCTTGATTTTCAATAAATGTTTTAAAGCGTGCTAGTGCCGATCCGTCAGCAATTGCATTTTCAAGTAAAGTACGCGCTTCTGCTAAGTCTTGTGCTTTTCCTCCAACAACTACCATTTGCGAACCTAACGTTAATACTAAATCAGTTAGGTCTTTTGGTCCTTGACCTTGTAATGTTTCAATTGCTTCTTTGACTTCTAATGCATTGCCAATCGCATTACCTAGGGGTTGACCCATGTCTGATATAATGGCCATCGTATTTCTACCTACATTATTGCCAATATTCACCATCGCACGTGCTAAAGATTCTGCATCTTCTAATGTCTTCATAAATGCACCGTTACCTGTTTTGACATCGAGGACAATCGCGTCAGCACCGGCTGCTATTTTTTTACTCATGATAGATGATGCAATTAATGGTATAGAATTCACTGTACCTGTTACATCACGTAAGCCATACAATTTTTTATCAGCGGGTGTTAAGTTCCCAGTTTGACCAATTACAGCCACTTTATCTTCATTTACTAACTTTACAAATTTCTCTTCCGAAATTTCAACATGAAAGCCCTCAATTGACTCTAATTTATCAATGGTACCGCCTGTATGTCCTAATCCTCTACCACTCATTTTTGCAACTGGTACACCTACTGCAGCAACCAATGGTGCAAGTACAAGCGTAGTCGTATCACCGACACCACCAGTAGAATGTTTATCCACTTTCACACCATTAATATTGGATAAATCAATAACATCTCCTGAATTAACCATTGCCATAGTTAACGCTGCTCTTTCTGCTTCATTCATATCTTGAAAATACACTGCCATGGCTAAACTAGAAGCTTGATAATCTGGTATATCCCCTTTAGTATAACCTTCAATAAAGAAATTAATTTCTTCTTCTGTTAGCGCTTGGCCATCACGTTTCTTTTCAATTAAATCTACCATTCTCATATGTGTAGACCTCCCTTATTTCAACAATAAATTGAAAATATAATTAGTAATCAGAATCACTTTCTAGACCTTGGATGATTTGGATACCTGCGCTTGCACCAATGCGTGTCGCTCCAGCTTCAATCATTTTATTAAAGTCTTCAAGATTTCTAACGCCTCCTGATGCTTTAACTTCGAGCGCATCTCCAACAGTATCTTTCATTAATTTAACATCTTCAGGTGTAGCGCCTCCTCCTGCAAAACCAGTAGATGTCTTAACAAAATCAGCACCAGCTGCTTTACTTAATTCAGATGCTTTTACTTTTTCTTCATCAGTTAATAAACAAGTTTCAATAATCACTTTGACCGTTTTTCCGTTAGCAGCGCCTACTACGCCTTCAATATCCTTTTGAACTAAATCATAATTCCCATCTTTTAATGCGCCAATATTAATTACCATATCTACTTCAGAAGCACCTTTTTTGATGACATCTTCAGTTTCAAAGATTTTAGTTTCTGTTGTTGTTGCTCCTAATGGGAAACCAATTACAGTACAAACTAAGACATCACTGTCAGTTAATTGTTCTGCAGCATATTGCACATGTGTTGGATTGATACAAATTGATTTGAAATTATATTCTTTTGCTTCTAAAATTAATTTATCAATTTGATCCTTTGTCGCCTCAGGTTTTAATAATGTGTGGTCTATATATTTTGCGTAATTCATTTAGAATCCTCCTAAATTTTGTTTAAAGTAATATTTATCTTCACTTAAATTGTTAAAAGTAAATTTTTACTTGATTTATTGCCTTTCCCTTTACCTCTATACTACAAAAATTCGCAAAAATAATAAACAAATGTTATCTTTATTTTGATAAAGAATTTAAAGGAGAAGATGATTATGACAAAAGGAACACCTCATATTCAACCTAATGGGACTAAAATAGCTAAAACAGTATTAATGCCAGGGGATCCATTACGTGCAAAATACATTGCCGACAATTATTTAGAAAATGTAGAGCAATTCAACGAAGTAAGAAATATGTTTGGATACACAGGTACATATAAGGGTAAAGAAGTATCAGTTATGGGATCTGGAATGGGTATTCCTAGTATCGGTATCTATTCTTATGAATTATATAATTTCTTTGATGTAGACACGATTATTCGAATTGGTTCTTGTGGCGCATTACAAGAAAATGTCAATCTTTATGACATCATTATAGCTCAAGGTGCTTCAACAAACTCAAGCTATGTAGATCAATACAATATTCCTGGACATTATGCGCCATTAGCAGACTTTGATTTAATTTTAAAAGCAAAACAAAAAGCAGATGAAATTGGTGCAAAGTCACATGTAGGTAATATCTTATCTTCTGATACATTCTACAATGCAGATTCAACATTTAATGAAAGATGGCAACGTATGGGTATCTTAGGAATTGAAATGGAATCAGCTGCATTGTATCTAAATGCTACTTACGCTAACAAAAAAGCACTAGGCGTCTTTACAGTAAGTGATCATATATTAAGAGATGAAGCGACAACTGCCGAAGAACGTCAAAATTCATTTACTCAAATGATGGAAATTGCTTTAGAGATAGCTGAATAATTCGCATTCCAATCACTATGTGCTTAGGATATTAATACCTAACCATATTTCATAAACAGTTAAACTATGAAGAAATCTATACCGATAGATTTCTTCATAGTTTTTTATTTGTAAAAAAAAAGCCTTATGAATAGGCTAAATAGCACCATTCATAAGGCTTTTGCAACACATTATATAATATTCTATCTATTATTGACCTAGGTATGATTTTAACATCCAGTTATGTTTTTCAATGTTTGTTTGCATACCGATAAACATATCTTCAGTCACATCATCTTCTGCTTTAGACGCAACTTCAATTGCCTCTTCTAATTGTTTTGATACATTAGTAAAGTCTTTAGATAATTCTTCTACCATTTCTTCTGCTTTATAGCCTTTACCTGCTTCGTCAATAATTGAAAGTTCTAAACTTTCTTTTAATGTTGCAACTGGATTTCCTCCAACAGCTAAAATACGTTCAGCTAAATCATCTACATATCCACTTGCTTCATCATATAACTCTTCAAATTTAGTGTGTAATGAAAAGAAGTTTGGTCCTTTAACATACCAATGGAAGTTGTGTAATTTAGTAAATGCTACAGTCCAGTTTGCCACTTGTTGATTTAATACTGTTACTACTTCTTGATTATTTGCCATTATATAACCTCTCCTTAATATTATTACTTTGCCTTTCTAATAGGCTTATCTCTCTATTGATTACATTAACTATTATATTATAATAATTACAATCTGTAAAGTGTTTAACCTACTTAAATTAGAATTATTATAATCTGAATGTGTGGTTGTCACACAATAGTCATTTACCCTAAAATCGAGTTGTTAATCTAAGTCTTTTCTGTATGGCATTGCACCTTGAGCACCCAAACCAGTCACTGAAAAACTGCCTGCTAAATTCGCAAAATCTACAGCTTTTTCTAATGTCTTATTATCATTTAGCGCAACTGCTAATGCACCATTAAATGTATCGCCTGCACCAGTTGTATCAATTACTTCTTTTTTGAATCCTGGCACTTTTTGTAGAGATCCATCAAAAAAGACGGCACCGTCAGCACCCTGTGTAACTATCAACTTCCTCGGATATGATTGCAAAGCACTGTCTACTTGATTATCAAACAGTAATTCACTCTCTGTTTCGTTCGGGGTTAACCAAGTCACCTTATCTAAAATATCTTGCTTCAATTTACGATATGGTGCTGGATTAAGCATCACCTTTATTTGATGCTGTACTGCGTAATCTACGACCGCTTCGATTGTTTCCTCAGGTATCTCATGTTGCATGAGTATAATATCACCTGCTTGGAATTGTGCTAATTTTGGTAACACTCGCTCTGCAGTAACATATTGATTCGCCGCAGGTACGACAATAATTCTATTATCATTATCGTATAATGTGATATGTGCAGTACCAGAACTTTCATTATCTATAACGTCCATAAATTGTGTATCTACATTATTTTCATTTAAGTTGCTTAGTATTTGTTGTCCATAGTCATCATCGCCTACTGCACCAATCATATAAACTTGATCGCTTAGACGAGCTGCTGCCACTGCTTGATTTGCACCTTTTCCTCCTGGCGTTGTAAAAAATGATGACCCCATAACTGTCTCTCCAGCTTTTGGAATAATATCTGTCTTTACAACTAAATCAATCGATGCACTTCCTATTACAATTATATTTCCCATTTGTCTATCCTCCGTTGTCATTACTCATTAGTCAATAAAAAATGATTGCTCATATTTATTTGGTTTATGCCAATGTGTCTTCCACATACGATTTCTATTGTTTGCAAACACATTATAACCGAACTCTCTTAAAAATTTGGGTGTTAATCTGAGTAATACGCCCAACCATTTATATCCTGTCAGTGAAGTAATTAATGTTGCAATCGCATCTGATTTAAATTCGAATTGATCACCATTTTGCAAAATCACACTATTTTTCACATCAGCTTCTGGATAATTCTCAAATAAATGTTGCGCCGTTTCGCCTTGTAATTGAGCAAATTCATAGCGTTTCGACAGACCGTTTTGTATTAACCAAATCGCATAATTATAACAATATACACACGTTCCATCATAATAAATTATTGGCATCTATTTCACCCCTATTTGAAATTTGAAATTTCAATACCACTTGAATATTATTTCTTCATACCTCTATTATATCCTAAAACTATAATAATAAATCATAATATGATTTTCTAAGTGTTAATCTTTCATTTTGATTAGCTCCGACACAATAAAAAAACTTACCACGTCGTCATAAAGTGACTAGCTCTATTTAAAACAAGCCAAATTTAGGACAGTGATAAGTTCAATTTAAATCATTCTATTTAATTTAATCGTCTTGCTTAACTTTTACAATCCTTGTATATTTCAAGAATTGTTCAGTATACTTATGTTTAATTTCGTTTAAGTCATCATATGTGATGCCTACAATATGCCAATTCGGATTAAAGTGATAATATGAGTCTTTCTGTCTCGACCATTTAATCATATTACCTTCTTTATTGTATCTAGGCATTGTCATTTCATAACCTTCTAACACATTGATGTATGTCTGAAAAATATCTGGATCCACACGATTAAAGTTATCAATCACTAAATAACTTTTATCTTTTCTCGGCATTAAATTAGTAATAAAGCCCTCACGATAATATAGTGCACCGGATTCATTAGGTAAATATTTACCATACAACATATCCTCTGAAAAGTCCGGATGTCCAGCAACCAATACTGGATTAGCATTTGTCTTTTGTAATAAATCTTCCGCTGCTTGTAAACCTTCCCCTTTATCGGCAACCAATAGTATAAATGGTTTCAAATCCTCACTTTGTGTATCAATAACCTGTTCATTTTTAACCATTTCAAATTGTGATTTTAAGCCGTCATTCTCACTCATTTCTATGATTGCTTCAAATTGTGTTTTTGACATACTGGCAATAGCTTGTTTGGCATTTTCTTGTAAGAAATATAGATTTTTTAACTTTGGATGTTTATTTAACGTGCCCAATGAAAC
Organism: Staphylococcus sp. 231237_7MaSpsaltlick; assembly: GCF_043107035.1. Classification (NCBI taxonomy): domain Bacteria; kingdom Bacillati; phylum Bacillota; class Bacilli; order Caryophanales; family Staphylococcaceae; genus Staphylococcus; species Staphylococcus sp. 231237_7MaSpsaltlick. The sequence goes on along the minus strand of NZ_JBICNX010000017.1, from coordinate 24,603 downwards.
AGGTTCAATTGCCTTGTCGAAATAAATTTCAATTGCCGTGCTATTCGTTCTACCCGGAATTGGCGATTTTTCATGAATATGTCGACTTACTTCACCAACACCTATTACAGATTGATCTTTTTTTCTATTATAAAAAACTAACTGATCTCCAATTTCTAATTGTGTGTAAAAATGATAGCCATTACGTTTAATGCCATTATATGTATGAGTGAAAATTGTGTGTGTAGACTCAGGTTCGTATTCTTCTTCTTCGGAAACAAAAAAGTATCTAGGCACTTTTGTTTCACCTTTTCCAAGACTAACAATCAAATCAAATTCATCTTTAGTAATTTGATTAAACAATGTTTCTTTCATATTGCTCATTCTAAATTCCAATTGCTCACTACGCTTTAAATAGTCTGCAGTCAATGGTTTAAGTTGCTCTTGTAATTGAAAATGCACTCTAATTTTGTTTTGCGCGCCAGTCTGCACACTCGTAATTTGACCAAAGCCTAATAAACCAGTATCCATCTGAACTTGATAAAATATAACATAGTCACCTATTTTTGCTTGTTTGAATGATCGGAAACCTTGTGAAGGACTAAATTGTGCACCTGATTCAAATAATGTGGTTTGCCCTACTAATGGTTCGTTATGATTCCAGCGATTGTATCCGCAATTCAACCAAAAATAACTCGTTTCCTCTGCCATTTAGATGCTCCTTATCTTAATTTATAAATTCTATCTTACCTATTATATGCAAAAACTGCTTATTGAACAAACATTACATTAAGTTAATTAGCTTCATTGTAATGATACTAGTTATTATGACAATGAGCCATGTAATTAAGCCTAACAAAATCGGTTTAATACCTGCTGATTTAAATTGTTTTAAGTTAACTGTTAAGCCGATTCCAGCCATAGCCATTGTTATTAAAAATACTGATAACTGTTGGAATATTTGAATCAATTGTGATGGAAAATGACATACAGTACTAATGATTGATGCGATAACAAACCAAAGGATAAACCAAGGAAATATATTTTTTATGGCAACGTTTGTATGTTGCTCTTTTTCTTTTTTAATAGTGCGATAGGTAAAGTATAAGACGACCGGAATTATCATTAATGTTCGTGTTAGCTTTACTATAGCACCTGTTGCTAGTGCTTGGTCACCATAACTCGAAGTTGCCGCTATAACGCTAGATGTATCATTAATTGCTGTACCTCCAAAATAACCAAACGTAGCTTGATTCATCTGGAATATGTGGCCTAAAGGAGGAAATATAAAGACAGCAATGATATTAAATAGAAAAATTGTCGTTATCGCAAATGCTACTTCACTCTCTTTCGCTTTGATAACAGGACTTGTTGCTGCAATTGCCGAACCACCACAAATAGATGTGCCAACACCTATTAATATACCTAAGTTTTCATTGATTTTGAATAACTTCATAAATAGAAATACAGTGAAAAAAGCTGCAAATAATGTGACAACTATAATTGGTAATGATTTCCAACCAACGCTACCTATTGACTGAAAACTAAGACTAAACCCTAATACTATAATGCTATAATGCAGTATTTTTTTACTACTAAATTGTATCCCTGCTCGATATTTTGGAGCAATCCAAAATATATTGTTAATGATTATACCAATAATAATTGCAAAAATTGCACTTCCTATAACAGGAAACTTACTACCTAATATCGTTGCTACCATCGCAATCACTAAGGTCATAATAATACCTCTAACCTTTTCCACTGTCACCATTCCTTCTAAAAACTTTTCAAAGCGATTATCACAGCATCAAAATTAATCATCATGTCTACTTCTATTATTTCAATTAAATAAATTTCAACGCAAATAGCAATTAATGCTTTAGATTTTTAATATGTTGAATAAATATTATACAGTTTCACAAAAAAAGTATCTCCTACATTAATAAATGCAAAGATACTTATCTATTAAACTATTGTGTCACTGTAAAAGCGCCTAACAATGGCATTAAATTAATTAAAATACCACCTAAACGCAACATGCTACTAACCTGTTTATCTCGAATTGTCACTATTGCAGCAATCATACCAATTAAACTGATAACCATAGGAATGAAGAGACTAGGATATTGTGGTATTTTTAAGAAAATACCTGCACCAGAAATAATGCCACATATTAACGAAATATATAGATATTTATACATCACACATCTCTCCTTTCACAATAAAGTACTATAAGTAACTTATGATTAATTCAAAGTCTCCTTCAAATATTGTATCTAAGTCATCTGAAGTTAAAATGAAATTCTGACCTTGTGTCACATCAAAAACAGTTCCATCTACTATCACTTGTCCTTCGCCACCAATAACCGATACTAAGACAAATTCTCTTGGTTTCATATAATTTAAAGTTCCAGAAATTTCCCACTTAACCATGGTAAAGAAATCATTAGAAACCAACTGCGTACGTCTATGATTCTCTATTATTTCTGTATCTGTCGCAATATTGATATTTTCAGTCGATATCTCAATCACATCTTTTGCTTTGTCATGGTCTAATGTGCGTTTTGTGTCATTTTCTGTTCTATCATAATCATATATTCTATATGTAACATCCGATGATTGCATTGTTTCATATACTAATACACCTGCACCAATGGAATGCACTGTCCCAGCTGGAATAAAATAAAATTCGCCAGGTTTAACCTTAACTTTGTTAAATGCTGAATCAAATGCAGCGTCATCAATCACATCAATCGCTTCTTCTTTATGATCAACATTTAATCCATATACAATTTCTGCGCCTTCTTCTGCAGCTATAATATACCAACATTCTGATTTACCGTATTGGCCTGCTTCCATCTCAAATGCATAAGCATCATCTGGGTGTACATGAACCGATAACGATTCTGTAGCATCAACAATCTTGGTCATTAATGGAAAGTCTTTACTTGGAAAGTCTCCAAATAATTCTCTATGTTCATTCCACAGATTTGCTAATGTTTGACCCTTGTATGGTCCATTTAAAATTTCACAGTTACCGTTGGGATGTGCAGCTATGCCCCAGGCTTCTCCTGTCTTATCACTTGGAATATCATATCCTAAGTCTCTTAATTTTGTGCCACCCCATATTTTTTCATGGAAAATAGGCTTGAGAAATAATGCCATGACTTACACCTCCAAATTGTTCAATTTGTTTATTTATCTATCGAAATTTTTAAAATTATTTATCTATCTATGGATTAATAAAGCTTTCATTATATTGCTTACACGATTATTATTGTATCATAATTTAGCTCAAGTTATTAAAAACGTTTAATTTTTACTTCAATGTTTGTAGTCATTAATCTTTTAAATTTGAATTATCAAGTTAATTCATAATCCAAGCCTTGTTGTAACGTAATAACAGAAGAATTGCTATTTATCCAAACAGTTTCACACCACCGATTATATAATATATTAAATGTGTTAAAATTAAATTAATTTTACACTTGCTTTCTCAAACTGTGTGATAGTATAATAATCTTCGGGTTACAAAATGTATCCCATGCGCATTCTGCGTATAAGGTAGTTAAAGATTAATTATGCACTTGAATGGGTTGTTAACTCATTCAACAATATAAAATTTGCTAGGGAGTCCAAACATGGAAAGTTTGGGCTTCTTTTTTATGTAAAATTTTCAATTTATATCCTAATAATAATGGTTAATCACATAAATGTAGCCAGTCTAAAAACTAGCTTTGAGTCACGTATTGTCACCCAATCTTAAAAATCTATGAGCAACGCTAACTACGATACTCATAGATATAACTAATTAATATTGCTTAAAGTTTGTTAATATTGTATCCCTTACTTCTGTCAGGTGTGCCTCCATCGCCATGACGGCTTCACTGGAATCTTGAGATTTGATAGCATTATATATGCGTACATGTTCTTCATGTAAACGATGCATTGTTTTTTGAGCACTATATATAAATATTTTACGTGTTTCTTCCATGGAATCTTGAATTAAACCTGAAATATTATTAAGCAACTCTACTAGCAAAGTATTTTTCGCAGCTTTAGCAATCGCCAAATGAAATTGAAGATCCGCTTTTTCTCCTGAAGTTCCATCTGTAACTGCCTTTCCCATGTCATCTAGTGATTGCTTTAACTGAGCCAAGTCACTGTCATTACGATTTAAAGCAGCCTTTTCCACTGTAGCACTCTCAACTATTTCTCTCAATTCTAATAGTTCTTTAATTTGCTCGATCGATGTAAACTTGTCACCTAATTCAAAAAATGTAGGCTTTACTTGCTTAATAAATGTCCCATAACCTTGTTTTAATTCGATTACACCAATTGTTCGTAAAGCATTTAAAGCTTCTCGTATAGACGCAACACTAACACCGTATATTTGAGCCAACTGTTGTATTGAGGGTAAACGATCTCCAACTTTATATTCACCTGATTTAATGCTTTCTAATATGATATCTGCAACTTGTTCGTATATTTTTGTGTTTGAAATCTTCATAATAACCTCCACACGATATGTATTATTGTATCAAATTTTAATACTTGTGAGCTCAAAATTGAATAACTTTCTCAATAAAAAAAGAGTTAATCCATAAACGGATTAACTCTCAAGAAGAATAGCTCATAATGCTAAACTCCTACTAACATATGATTTATTATGATATACACCAATATAATCACATTTGACTTAGCACTTTATGCGTTCAACCATTTGTTTATTTAACAAATTCAGCTAAAGCAGATTTAATATCTTTTTCACCACTAATGATTTGGAATTCAGTATTAATATAATCATCAGAAGACACAACTTCTTTTAATACTGTTGCAACATCCTCACGTGGTATTGATCCACGTCCTTCAAAGAATGCGCCTACTTCTATTTTGTTATTACCTGCTTCGTCCAATAAACCACCAGGATGTACGATTGTATATGGTACTGAGGCTTGCTTTAAATATTCATCAGCATAATGCTTTGCAATCGTATATGGTTTCAAGCTACCACTTGCATCAAATGCCTCACGACGAGAATCATATGTTGATACCATTACATATTGTTTTACATTATTAGCTTCACTTGCTTTGATTGATTTAATTGCACCGTCTAAATCAACACTTATTGTTTTATCTGCACCAGTGCTTCCACCAGAACCAACAGAAAAAATAACTTTATCAAATCCTTTGATTTTTTCTTTGAGCGTATCAATATCATCTGCTTCTACATCGATTAATAAACTATCTACGCCTTCTGCTTTTAATGATTCTACCTGGTCTTCTTTTCTTACACCAGCTGTAAATGCTTCATCACTATCTTTAAATTGATTCACTAAGTGTTTACCTACGCCACCATTTGCTCCAATAAGTAAAATACTCATATATTCGTTACCTCCTTATTGATTTCATAATAAAAGTCTACCACTTTTATAAGAATTTAAAACTAAAACGACTCATCCCATCATTTTGACAAAAAGACAAATATATATTAATATATGAATAAATGTTCATATATTAATGTGGTGAGGTGAAAGTATGACAGAATCATTTGATGAATCAACTTTAGAACATGTAACAGAAATATTTAAAGCTTTAAGTGATGCAAACCGAATTAGGATTATGCACTTATTATCACAAGGTGATTGTAGCGTTGGTCATATCGCACACACTTTGAATTTAAGTCAATCTAATGTTTCACACCAATTACGTACATTAAAGCAAGCACATCTCGTTAAATCAAATCGTTCGGGTCAATCTATGATTTATGCCTTAGACGATACACATGTCACTACATTACTAGATCAAGCAATACATCACGCAACACATAAAGCATAGATGAAAGGTGGAAATCCAAATGTCAGATCATCATGGACATAATCATGCACACGGTCATGTACACACAAACAATAAAAGGGTCTTATTAATTAGTTTTATTATAATTGGTTTATTTATGATTATCGAAATTATAGGTGGCTTTTTCGCTAATAGTTTAGCGCTCCTATCAGACGGACTACACATGTTAAGTGATACAGTTTCACTAGGCGTCGCATTATTAGCCTTTATATATGCAGAAAAAAATGCTACCAAGTCCAAAACCTTTGGCTACAAACGGTTTGAAATTCTAGCTGCCCTATTTAATGGTGTGACATTATTTGTTATAGGGGTAGTCATTATTATTGAGGCCATTCGTAGATTCTTTGTACCAGAAAATGTCCAATCCACTGAAATGTTTATCATTAGCGTCATTGGTTTAATTGTAAATATCATCGTCGCCTCATTTATGTTTAAAGGTGGAGATACCCACGAGAATATAAATATGCGTGGTGCTTTCTTGCATGTGCTAGGAGATTTATTAGGATCAGTTGGAGCAATTATTGCAGCTATATTAATATGGTCATTTGGTTGGTACGTAGCTGACCCAATAGCGAGTATTATTGTCTCACTACTCATAATTAAAAGTAGTTGGGGTATTACTAAATCTTCACTCAATATCTTGATGGAAGGTACGCCATCAAATGTAGATATCAATCAAGTGATTGCATCTATAAAAAGCGAGCCTGCTATACATGCCGTACATGATTGCCACATTTGGACTATTTCCAATGAAATGAATGCATTAAGTTGCCATGCCGTTGTTGATAATGAAATGTCCATTGCCGAAGGTGAGCAGTTATTACATCGTATTGAGCATACACTCGAACATTTAAATATTCAGCATATGACGATTCAATTAGAAACAAGTGCACATAAACATGATGATAAAACATTATGTTCCGCAGTACTAAATACACACCATCACAGTCATCATTCACATGCGCATTAACGATATATTAATGTAACCCCATATCTTGCAATAAATTAATATAATATAAAAAAGCTGATCCAACATTTGGAGTGTATATCGAGTCACTTCAACTGGAACAGCTTTTTTAGTTTATTATCAACTTATTTAGCTTAAGACACTTACTTAGTCAATCAATTTTATAAATTTTACCGATTTGATGACAGTGTCATAGCTCATTTATGTCTTTTCATTCTTTACTTTTTAAACAATATTCTTATTAAATAAATTTATCGAAAATTAAAGCCTTACCAGGTACTTGCTTTTCATCAAACCCTTTTAGAAATTCTTCGTTATCATATGGGACCTTTATTCTATCACAAGCAATTTCATTATCATCTATTGTGACAATACCATAAACTGCATATGCCCCATTATTTAGTCCTACCGAACCAGGGTTAAAATAAATTGTCGATTTATCATCAAATAAATGAACTGTATGATTATGACCAAATGTAATAAGATCTGCATCTTTATCTTCAAATAACTGGGTGATATTATCCTCAGTCGGCTCAACAATTGGACTAAAGGGTTGACCATCGATTGGTGTTTGTAATTTATCATTCTCAATTTCATAATGGATAAATAATACATCCTTATGATTAATTTTTTTCTCTAAAACACGCGGCAAGTTATTCAATGCATCATAATAATCTTCATCAAGATGATTCTCAATCCATTGATGATGTTCATAAAACTTATCTTTTAAATCACTTGGGTATGGCGTATCATTCACTAAAGACATGACCGCTTCATCATGATTACCAGCAATAATTTCCATGTCATCTCTTTCAAAAATAGCATCTAAAACTTTATTGGTTTCATGCCCTACACCTATATTGTCTCCTAAATTATAAATTTTAGTGATATCTCCTCGTCGATCAATATCATCTAAAACTGCTTCTAATGCATCAAAATTTCCATGAACATCAGTTATAATTGCAAATTTCATGATTTTGCCACCTTTCCTTCATACTCAATTGGATATTTTAACATTTTATTTCAATTTTGCTACCTATTAATTTTAAAATCTGCAAATTTTTGATATCGTATTCTTATCATCAAAAAGGAGTGCTTAAATTTTGTTTAAATTTCATAAACTAGCTTTACAAAATGCTAAACCACAAAATGCTAAAATTTTATTGTTTACATTAGTGAGTTTTGTAATTCTATTTGCATTGACTTATTTAACTTTGATTCCAATGCAAACATCAATATATAGCTTTGTAATGTCAATGGCAATGCAACAACCAATTGCTAAACCGTTGTTCTTGCTCATATTAACTATTTTAATTCCATTAATTGTCGTTATCTTTGTAGGTTACCCTATTATTGCTGGAACTATCTACACAATCGATAAAGCAATTAATAAAGATCAAGCTAAATTTAAAGATATCTTTGCCATGTTTAAAAAGGGTAAATACTTAAAATCAGTTAAATTATCTCTATTTACTTTATTAACTGTGGTAGTATTTATGGCTATTAATTTATTACTAGCTAAATTACTAAATTTAGGAATTGTAAGTCTATACACTGCATTGCAAGGACCTATTAGTGGTGCAGACCATGCATTAGCAATTTCACTTACTTTCCAAATTATTGCAGCCACAATCGTTTTATTTATCCAATCATTTATCATTTGGTTTATGGCTGTTGTTATTATCAATTTTACAGTTGCATTTATCAAATCACCAGAAGATGGTGCATGGAAGGCAGTTAAACGTGGCTTTAAAGGTGTTAAAAACGGCCAAAAAACTTGGTTTAAATTCTTCCTTGGCATCTTACTATTAAACTTAATTGTAATTATCTTAGCAAATCCGGTTAGTCAATTAATTTCTATTGGTACTGGCGGTATTTCACAAAATATAGCTACAGTAATTGCTTATATCGTAACAATTGTTGTTATTTTAGTAAGATTGTTCATCTATTACATTAATATTTTAGCAACAATTCAATATTATAACCTTGACGGTAAAAATATTGATCCTGACACTAAAAAGAAAGCTAAAGCGAATAAGAGCGTTACAAATGCTACAGAAAAAGCTAAAGCAAGTGTCTCTGATAAAACAGATTCAGCACAAGATAAATCTAAATCTAATGTTTCAGAACAAACAGAGTCTGTACAAGATAAAGCTAAATCAGAAGGCTCTAAACTAAAAGACAACTTTAATCAGTCAGAGAAATAACAACATAATTTTATAACAATTTAAAACAAGTCTGGATATTTAATCCTTGAAAAGTAGCACTCAGATAATTGAATTCAATTTATCTGAGTGCTACTTTTTATTCAAGATCTAGTATTGTTGGCTCGCTTTCCTAGGGGACAGCTTCAGCCTGTAGTCTTCAGCTTATCCTGTTTCCACAGGAATCTCGCCAACATACTTTGAAATGATTTGTGATTTTTAAATTATCATCTATTTAAGTTTTCTTACTAAATATGACTTTATAGTGTTGATATACCAATAATTAAATACTTGATATATTATCTACTATCTTTTTTATTCAAGATCTAGTATTGGTGGCTCACTTTCCTAGGGGACAGCTTCAGCCTGTAGTCTTCAGCTTGTCCTGTTTCCACAGGAGTCTCGCCAACATACTTTACAAAAACGTATGATTTTTACATTGAAATGATTTAGGTTGCCCGTATTAAATGTATCGTTTGTATGGGTATATAACTCCGTTGCCATAGTACATACTCAAATACCAAACAATCAAACATTCTCTATGTATTTGCGCATCAAAACACAAAAAATAAGACACTTCGCACAATTTAATAGACATTACTAAATTTAATCCACGAAGTGTCATATATATAATATTTTCAGCATCCCTTAATAAAAAATACTTTTGTGATGCACTATAGCAGTTACTTACACATTAATAAATCATTACACATCTTTATTTTAAAAAGTGTTCTGCTAAATAGCGCGCTGCACCATTTTCCTCATTGGTATATGAAGTTACATCTTTTGTTAGAGACTGTATTTCTGGTCGCGCATTTTTCATTGCTACAGTATAATGACCAAATTCAAACATTGCTCTATCATTATCACTGTCCCCAATGACTAGCGTTTCAGATTGCTCAATCCCAAAATGTTCTATCATTTCTTTAATACCTGTACCTTTATCAGTCTGATAAGCCATCGTTTCAGCATTAAAGCGAGAAGAATTTGATACACTAATTTGTAATGACTCAGCATCTTTCTTTAATTGCTCTCTATAAGCAGTAATTTTATCAAAATCAGTTGAGAATAAATATATTTTAGAATAAGTAGTGCTTGGTAATTCAGATGACCAATCTACCTTTTCAACTATAGATTCTTTACGTGATGTCCATTCACTTTCTCCAACCTTACCAGGTGGCGTTTCAGCATCAAACAATGATTTAGCCCAAGCCTCATCTTCTGCAAGCACAATTCTGTTACCTTCAAACGGAAATACCTCATAATAAATTGATTGCTGTTGTGCACGGCTAACAATTTCATTTACTGCATTAAACGACAAACTGTGTTTAAAGATAATTTCGTCATTTACCATGCCAAGCGTACCATTTGAACTTATAATACCATCAACTTCAAATGTTTCTGGGACTAAATAATGAATTTCATTATGCGCTCTACCAGTTGCTAAAAACACCTTAAACCCTTTACTTCTCAATTGTGCAATTACATCTGCTGTTTCAGAATCTACTCTATTATTTTTATGTAAAATAGTTCCATCCATATCTAAAAATATTGCTTTTACGTTATCCATTATTTGTTTGCCTCCAACATTTAATATCGTCCTAAATTATGTCACTTTCTCTGATTTTCCGCAATCTTATCCTCGTTTAAAAATAAAGAATAACGACGATTTTGTTTTATAATACTTACATTTCTATTAAAATAGTTCGATAATGTGTCACTGTTTAACACACTTTCTATGTCCCCTTGCATAAAGCGTTGACCATTCTTTAACAAGAAACCTTTTTGAATCCGTTCAGTTATTTCTTCAACGAAATGTGTGACATAAATCACTGCCAATTCTGGATGTTGTTCATAAAGTTCATCTAATGTTGATAACAAATCTTCTCTAGCTATAAAGTCTAATCCAGAAGCTGGCTCATCTAGAATTAACAATTGTGGTTCTCCCATCAATGCTCTTGCGATTAATACCTTTTGTCTTTCACCTGTAGAAAGGTAACCATAATACTGCTGTTCAAATTCAGACATGCCAAGTTGTTGTAAGCTGCGTTTAGCTCTTTCAATATGTTCACTTGTCACTGATTGATAGACGCCTATAGATTTGAAAATACCACTAATCACAACGTCTAATACTATTTCGCCATCCTGGAAACGATCCATAAGACTATTTGATACAAATCCAATATTTTCACGAACAGCATCTGCAGAATAGCCTTGTTTACCAGGTTTCATATTAAATAAAGTAATCTCACCTGATGTGATAGGTTCGTAGGCATTTAAAATATTTAATAGCGTTGTTTTACCCGCGCCATTCAAGCCATAGAGCATCCATTTTTCACCTTTTTGAATTTGCCAAGTTACATCTTTAATTATTTCTTTACCTTGCTTTCTTCTTGAGATTCCATTTAAGTCTATTAGCACGTTGATTAACCCCTTTTTTTAAACTACATTGTTATAACAAACAAATTAACTATTCATCTTACTTTAATCGCTCTGTAATTTGTTCTATTGATTTCCCTTTTGCAAGTTCATCAATCAATTTATCTAAGTATCGAATTTCTTTCATTACAGATTCTTCCATATCCTCGACTTTCACTCCACAAATACGCCCAGTTATGTTACGTCTATCAGGATTTAACTCCGGTGCTTTTAAAATAAAATTTTCATAATCTGTACCGTCCTCAATAAGGTTGTCTAGATCTTGTTGACTATAACCTGTCATCCATTTTATAAGTTGATCTGCTTCACCTTTTGTTCGGCCCTTTTTTTCAACTTTATTGATTAAATGAGGATACACAAAACCAAATTCCATTGTATAAACTTTAGGTTTAGACATCATCAAATTCCTTTCACTAATCAATTATTTATTTCAATACACTAAGCATAATAAATGCACAACTTTTTAACAACGAATTGATTTCAAAAGTTGAAATAAAAGCATAAAAAAAACTGTCGATAAAGTGTAGACTCTATCGACAGTTTCTATTTACTATCATTATTCAACTGTAACTGATTTTGCTAAGTTACGTGGTTTATCAACATCTAAATCTCTGTGTAGTGCTGCATAATAAGAAATTAATTGTAATGCAACTACTGATACAAGTGGTGTCAATAATTCATGTACATGTGGGATAACATAAGTATCGCCTTCTTTATCTAAACCATCCATTGAAATGATACAAGGATGTGCACCACGTGCTACAACTTCCTTAACATTACCACGGATTGAAAGGTTTACATTGTCTTGTGTAGCTAATGCAATAACTGGTGTTCCTTCTTCGATCAAGGCAATAGTACCATGTTTTAACTCTCCACCTGCAAAGCCTTCAGCTTGAATATACGAAATTTCTTTCAATTTCAATGCGCCTTCAAGACTTACATTATAATCAATTGTTCGACCAATAAAGAATGCATTTCTAGTTGTCGCTAAGAAATCTTTTGAAATTTGTTCCATAATATCTGCGTCATCAACGATAGCTTCAATTGAAGTTGTAACTTTAGCAAGTTCACGTAATAAATCAATCTCCGCTTCTCGACCATGTTCTTTAGCTACAATTTGTGACAAGATAGATAATACAGCAATTTGAGCTGTGTATGCTTTTGTTGATGCTACTGCAATTTCAGGACCAGCATGTAACAATAATGTGTGGTTAGCTTCACGTGATAGTGTTGAACCAGCAACGTTAGTGATTGTTAATGATTTATGTCCTAGTTTGTTAGTTTCAACAAGTACTGCTCTACTATCCGCAGTTTCACCTGATTGAGAGATATAGATAAATAATGGTTTTTCTGATAATAATGGCATGTTGTAAACAAACTCTGATGCTACATGCACTTCAGTAGGTACACCTGCCCATTTTTCGATAAATTCTTTACCAACTAAACCAGCATGGTAACTTGTACCCGCAGCAATAATATAAATACGGTCCGCTTCTGCAACATCTTTAATAATATCTGCATCCATTTTCAAGTTTCCATCTTCATCTTGATATTCTTGAATAATACGACGCATAACTGCAGGTTGTTCGTGAATTTCCTTAAGCATATAGTGATCATATACACCCTTTTCAGCGTCAGCTGCGTCAATTTGTGCTGTATATGCTTCTCTATCTTGGACATTACCTTGTTGATCTTTGATAACGACTTCATCTCGTTTAACAATTACAATTTCGTGATCATGAATCTCTTTATATTGATTTGTAACTTGTAACATAGCAATGGCATCAGATGCAATAACGTTAAAATCTTCACCAATTCCAACTAATAATGGCGATTTGTTTTTCGCAACAAAGATAGTTTCTTTATCTTCATTGTCAATTAAACCTAAAGCATATGAACCTTCTAATAATGAGATTACTTTAGAGAAAGCAGCTTCTGTTGTTAAACCTTCATTTGAAAAATGTTCAACCAATTGCACAATCACTTCTGTATCAGTCTCAGATATAAATGATACATCTGCTAAATATTCGTTCTTTAATTCTTCATAGTTCTCGATTACACCATTATGAACCAATGTAAAACGGTTAGAACTTGAACGGTGTGGGTGTGAATTTTCATAGTTAGGTACACCATGTGTTGCCCAACGTGTATGTCCAATACCTACGTTACCATCTGTTGATTCACTGTCAGCTACTTCTCTTAGGTCTGCTATTCTACCTTTTGATTTAAATACTGAAGTACCTTCGTCATTTGCAACAGCAACACCAGCTGAATCATAACCTCTATATTCTAATTTTTCTAATCCTTTTAATAATAATTCTTTAGCATTATCATGCCCAATATAACCTACGATTCCGCACATTTAATAATTCCTCCAATGATTAAGGCATTGGTATAAACGCTAAATATAAGTATGGTGCGTAATAAATAAATACAATTCTATAGACTAATTTTCATTAAATGGTTATAAATCACTCTAAAAAAGTACATACTTATCCCAATGACCTTTTTATAGTTTTTATTTAATTTGGCTAACTTATTAACTTTGTGCACTAGGTTACCCTAATGTTTTCCTTAATAAGTTCACGAATGAGCCACATCCGGGATAGCATCCGCCGATGGTTCGATAACTATCCTCCTCGTCTACAAGTTTCGATATCCTTATCTATTAAGATTTCTGATATAAATCTTAAATCTTCGATACAATACCTCATCACTTGCACAGGCGCTTTAAATTGATCAACTTACTTTCCTATCCTCCTTCCTTCAATACAACCTATTGTACAATGTTTAACTCATGCAATGCAAACATTAAATAAACTTTATAAATAGATTGGATTTAAATATCAAATTTTTATTATTTCAAATAAATAACCCGTAATAAATAATCATTTTCTTTGTACACATACATTTGTCACATGAGCTGTGACAAAGTTTAAATTACTTTCAGTTGTTTATATGACCTCCTCCCCCTACAATGAAGCTATATCAAATAGAAAAAAGGGGTGCAAAAATATGGCACAAGCTCAAACTGAGGAGAATAAAGGAATCGGTCGTAAGGTTCAAGCATTTGGATCATTTTTAAGTAGTATGATTATGCCGAATATCGGCGCCTTTATCGCATGGGGGTTTATTGCTGCAATATTCATTGATGGAGGCTGGTGGCCTAACAAAGATTTAAGCCAACTCGCAGGACCAATGATTACTTATTTAATTCCATTACTAATTGCTTATAGTGGTGGACGCTTGATTCACGAAATGCGTGGCGGTATTATCGCTGCTGTAGCAACGATGGGAGTAATCGTTGCACTACCAGATACGCCAATGTTATTAGGCGCTATGATAATGGGACCTTTAGTTGGTTGGTTAATGAAGAAGACAGACGAATTTATTCAGCCGAGAACACCACAAGGTTTCGAAATGTTATTTAATAACTTTTCTGCAGGTATTTTAGGCTTCATTATGACAATAATTGGCTTTAAAGTATTAGCACCAATTATGCAATTCATAATGCATATTCTTTCATTAGCTGTTGAAAGTTTAGTACATGCCCACTTATTACCTTTAGTAAGTATTATTGTCGAACCGGCTAAAATTGTATTTTTAAATAATGCAATAAATCATGGTGTGTTTACACCACTTGGTGCTGATCAAGCTGCATCAGCAGGTCAATCTATTCTTTACACAATTGAATCAAATCCAGGTCCTGGTATAGGTATCCTAGTTGCTTATATGATTTTTGGTAAAGGAACTGCTAAAGCTACATCATACGGAGCTGGGATTATACATTTCTTAGGTGGTATTCATGAAATTTACTTCCCATATGTATTGATGAGACCATTATTATTTATCGCAGTTATATTAGGTGGTATGACTGGTGTTGCAACATATTCTATTGTTGATTTCGGATTCAAGAGCCCTGCTTCACCAGGTTCATTCATTGTTTATATGTTAAATGCACCTAAAGGTGAATTCTTACAAATGGTACTTGGTGTATTATTAGCAGCACTTGTTTCATTTATCGTTGCTTCATTAATATTGAAATTCACTAAAGAACCAGAACAAGATTTAGAAGCTGCTACTGCTAAGATGGAAGCAAGTAAAGGTAAAAAATCAAGTGTAGCATCTAAATTATCAGGGAAAGAAGATAATGACAAAGCTCAAACTGCTACAACTTCTGCTACTGCAAGTGACAATGAGCGTGAAGAATCGGAAGAGGATTTACTAGATAATTATGATACCGAAAATGTTGATGCACATGATTATAGCAAAGTAAACCATGTCATCTTTGCTTGTGATGCGGGTATGGGTTCAAGTGCTATGGGTGCAAGTATGTTAAGAAATAAATTTAAAAAAGCAGGCATTCAAAACGTTGACGTAACCAATACTGCAATAAATCAATTACCAGGCGATGCACAACTTGTAATTACACAAAAGAAACTTACAGATAGAGCAATCAAACAAGTTCCAAGTGCAATTCATATTTCTGTAGACAACTTCTTGAATTCACCAAGATATGATGAATTATTAGAAAATTTAAAAGAAGAAGAAAAATAAATACCTTAATTGTTAAAGGCATTCAATGGAGGATATAGCTATGTTTTTAAGTACTCGTGAAAAAGAAATTATCGAAATGTTAATTAAATATCACGGTCAATATGTCAAAATTTATGACATTGCTCAACATCTAGCTGTATCCTCTCGTACTATTCATCGGGAATTAAAATCTATAGAAATATTTCTCGACACATTCGATATTAAACTTGAGCGTGTTAATAAAAAAGGTATTCAATTAGTTGCAGATCAGGAATTAAGGACTCGCCTTAAAAACACTATTTTAAAACAAGACACTATTGACTTATCTCAAGAAGAACAGAAAGTAATTATTTTATATGGACTTATTCAGGCAAAGGAACCTATTAAACAATATAGTCTGGCCCACGAAATTGGTGTATCTACTCAAACATTAGCTAAACTGTTAGATGAATTAGAACATGAATTAACACAATACCAGTTACAGTTAATTAAAAAACGTGGAGAAGGTATTCGTTTAGAAGGTCCTGAATCTAAAAAAAGAGAGTTATTAAGCCAATTAATGGTTAATAACTTAAACAGTACAAGTGTCTATTCTGTAATTGAAAATCACTTTGTTTATCAATCGCTCAATGCTTCACAACTTTCTATGGTTGATATGGACAAAATTTTCCAAGTTGAACGTATTCTTATGGACCACTTGGGGCAACTTCCCTACGCATTAACTGAATCAAGTTACTTAACACTTACTGTACACGTTGTCTTAAGTATTGATCGTATGTTAAATGGAGAATATGTTGGTTTAAGTGATGATATTTACAACAATGTTAAAGATACCTTTGAACATGAAGTTGCTCAAGCATTGGCATTAAACCTTGAACACATATATGGTGTTCAGTTTACCCAAGCAGAAATTACATTTATCACGATACATTTACGTGGCGCTAAACGAAAGGCATCTACTGAAGACCTCAATGATGTCAAAGATGAAACGGTTATATTCAATTTTGTAGACAGAGTTGCACTAGCATCAAAAGTAACATTTAAAGATGCTACAACTTTGACAGAAGGTTTGAAATTGCATATTATACCTGCAATAAATCGCCTTAAAGCAAATATTGAAACATATAATCCGTTAACTGAAATGATTAAACAGAAATATCCTGTGCTATTTAAAGGGGTTAGCACAGCATTACAACAAACCTGGCCTGAATTACAATTTCCAGACAGTGAAATTGCATTTATTGTATTACATTTTGGTGGTGCGATATACAGCCAACAAACAAATTCACTATCTATATTAGTCGTTTGCAGTAGTGGCATTGGTACGAGTCGTTTATTAGCGACGAGACTACAACAAACATTTAGTGAAATCACCCAAACAAAACAGGCATCCGTTGGTGATTTAAAATACTTAAATACCAGTGATTTTGATGCTATTATCTCAACTGTAGATTTAGATATTACTATACCTTATATTACAGTTAATCCATTATTACCAGATGCTGACATTAATCACGTTGCTACATTTTTAAAATCAAATGCCAACACTAAACCAATGGCTACAGAGCACAGTTTAGTCAATGAAATTACCGATTCTACCTCAACATTGTCCTTTATAAGAAAAGGTTTAGAACTCATAGATTCAGTTTATATTGATAATAGTAACATCAACAACTGGATAAGCTATTTAAGAGAGCAAACTTTAAAGCATCAAGTAATTAATGATTCATCAGCATTCACTAAGTTATTACAACAACGTAATGAAGAACAAAGTTATGCGTTAGATCCTTATCCAATTGCAATACCACATTTAAAGAGTGATTTAATTCAAAAGCCATTTATTTTAATTTCAATATTAGAAAAACCACTATTATTTGAAAAAGATAATCATACTGCAGTAGAAATCCGCTATTTAATTAATATGTTTTTACCTGCGGATGACACAATATTATCTGAAATTATTAGTGATTTATCTAGCAAGTTAGTCGAACATTTAGACAGTTTAGATGAATTTATGCAAGAACCTGAACAAATAACTGAAATTATAAAGCAAAGCTACCTTTCAAAAATAAAAAATTTACTTAACTAGGAGAGATTAACTATGACAGAATTATTTAGTAATGAAAATATCTTTATTAACGCAACAGTAAGCAACCAAAATGAAGCAATTGAAAAAGCAGGACAAGCATTAGTATCAAGCGGTGCTGTAACTGATGCATATATCCAAGCTATGAAAGACCGTGAACAAGTTGTTTCAACATTTATGGGTAATGGTTTAGCGATACCACATGGTACTGACGAAGCAAAGGCAAGTGTTTTACAATCAGGACTAACGCTATTACAAATCCCTGAAGGTATTGATTGGGACGGAGAAGAAGTTAAAGTAGTTGTAGGTATCGCTGGGAAAGACGGTGAGCATTTAGACTTACTATCTAAAATTGCAATTACATTTAGTGAAGAAGAAAATGTAGAACGTATCGTGAACGCTAAGTCAGCTGAAGAAATTAAACAAGTATTCGAGGAGGCTGACGCATAATGAAAGCATTACACTTTGGCGCTGGCAATATTGGCAGAGGATTTATTGGATATATTTTAGCGGATAATAATATCAAAGTCACTTTCGCAGATGTAAATACAGAAATTATAGACGCCTTAGATAAAGCACATGCTTATGATGTTATCTTAGCAGATGAAGCACGAACAACAACACGCGTACACAATGTGGATGCAATTAATTCAGCATCCCCTAGTGATAAATTAAAACAAGCTGTATTAGAAGCAGATATTATTACTACAGCAGTAGGTGTAAATATTTTACCAATTATCGCTAAATCATTTGCTTCATTTTTAAAGGAAAAGGAAACACCAGTAAATATTGTTGCATGTGAAAATGCAATTATGGCAACAGATACTTTAAAAGAAGCAATCCTTGATATCACTGGCCCATTAGGTGACCACATTCATTTCTCAAATTCAGCCGTTGATCGAATCGTACCACTACAAAGCAATGACAACATTTTAGATGTTATGGTAGAACCATTTTACGAATGGGTTGTAGAAAAGGATACTTGGTTTGGTCCAGAATTAGAACACATCAAATATGTTGATAAACTAACACCATATATTGAAAGAAAATTATTGACTGTTAATACGGGTCATGCCTTCTTAGCTTATGCTGGTAAATATCACAACAAGCCTACAGTTTTAGATGCAGTTAAAGACCATGGTATCAAACATGATTTATATGGCACACTTGAAGAAACAAGCCAATATATCACACATCAATTTGATTTCACACCTGAAGCTCAGGCACAGTATGTTGAAAAAATTATTAAACGATTTGAAAACCCACACCTATCAGATGAAGTAACACGTGTAGGTCGCGGTACTTTAAGAAAAATAGGACCACGAGATCGTATAATTAAACCGTTAAACTATTTATATAAAAATCAATTAAAGCATGATCATTTAGTAAAAACTGCTGCGCTCTTATTGAAATATGAAGATAGTAACGATAAAGAAACCGTAGAAAAAAATAACTATATTAAATCATATGGTGTTGAAGCATTTTTAAAAGAGTATGCTAAAACAGACGCTCAATTAACTGAAGAAATTGTTAAAGCATACGAATTACTTTAATAAGCAGCGTACGTATACCATCTGTTAACCAAAAAAGTACTACTAACCTGAGTAATCTATACTCATCGTTAGTAGTACTTTTTTATAATTTAAAGTTTATTAATTTAATCTAAACCCATTTTCTCTTGTACAACGTCTGCAATTGTTTGTGCATAGCGTTGTGCATCTTCATCAGTGGCCGCTTCAACCATTACACGTACTAATGGTTCTGTACCAGAAGGTCTAACTAAAATTCGGCCATCGCCATTCATTTCTACTTCTACCTTAGTCATTGCTTCTTGTACATCAACATTCTCTTCAACACGATATTTATCTGTTACACGTACGTTAACTAAAGATTGTGGGTACTTTTTCATTTGCTTAGCTAATTGACTTAAGCTCTTACCAGTTAGTTTAATGACACTTGCTAATTGTACACCAGTTAACAAACCATCACCCGTCGTATTATAATCCATCATGACGATATGTCCTGATTGTTCTCCGCCTAAATTATAATTGCCTCTTCGCATTTCTTCTACTACATAACGGTCTCCAACTTTAGTTTTATTTGATTGGATACCTTCGTTCTCTAATGCCTTGTAAAAACCTAGATTACTCATAACAGTTGAAACAATCATATTATCATTTAGTTCTTGATTTTTCGCCATTTCTTGACCGATAATAAACATGATTTGATCGCCATCAACGATTTCACCATTTTCATCAACAGCAATTAATCTGTCACCATCTCCATCAAAAGCTAGTCCAAAGTCACATTCGTCTTCTACTACTTTCTTAGCCAAGACTTCAGGATGTGTAGAACCTACACCGTCATTAATATTATAACCGTTAGGGTTACAACCTACTGTTACAGTATCTGCTTCTAAATCTCCAAATAAATATGGCGCTAAAGAAGATGTCGAACCATGCGCACCATCAAGCGCAATCTTCATTCCATCAAAGTCTACATCTACTGTTGATTTGATATAGCTAATATACTTTTGTGCACCTTCAAAGTAATCTGAATAATGAACAATATCTTCCCCAACTGGGCGAGGTAAATCCGGATTTTCTTGATCTAATAATGCTTCAATTTCTTGTTCTTGATCATCAGATAATTTAAAACCGTCTGAACCGAAGAATTTAATACCATTATCTGCTACAGGATTATGAGAAGCTGATATCATAACACCTAATGCTGCTTCCATTTCACGTGTTAAATAAGCTACTCCAGGTGTTGAGATAACTCCTAAACGCATTACCTCTGCACCAATTGAAATCAAACCAGCAATAAGCGCTGACTCTAACATTTCACCTGAAACTCGAGTATCTCTACCAACTAGTACTTTAGGGTGTTTCTCTCCTTTGTTATGTGCTAATACATAGCCACCATAACGCCCTAATTTAAACGCAAGTTCTGGAGTTAATTCTTTATTTGCAATGCCCCTTACGCCGTCTGTACCAAAATATTTTGCCATCATTATATCTCCTTTATATTAGAAATCTATTTTACAGTAATATCAGCAGTTGTTTCTTGCGAACTAGCTTTAGTCACACTGTCCGGTATTTTTAATTTAATATTTTTCTTTGTAGACTCAGTAATATTATCCAAATTAATTTCTGCCTTTACAGAATTGATATCATCTAAGTCCTCTCTATTACCATATATTTCTATTTCTTTATCTTCTAAATCGATGTCATCTAACTTTAGATTATCTGGTAACTCACCAGTTGTTTGGGGTCTTACTTTAACCTTCTTGCTATAATCAGTTACCTTTACCGTTAGATTTACCTCTTTCGGTTCAATCGATACCTTTACTTTATTTAAATTTCTATCAAATGCAGTTATTGTCGCTGCATCTGTTAAATTTTTTGAAATTTTACTTTTGTTTTTATATGTTGCTTTTAAATATGCTATCTTATCGATCTGTTCTTGACCACCTGTAACCTTGACAGTATCAGGAGATACCTTTTGCGAGCTCACCTTATAATCTGAATCTAAATCACTATTACTCACATCTGGCTCAACCTTTAAGTTCTTGCTTACCTTTTTCTCAAGACTTACAGTTGCTTCCTTAGGTTTAACATTATAATCGATATCCTCGCTTAAACCATTCACTTTAAATTGTGCAGTATGCTTCCCTGCCTTTTCACCAGTGAAATCTAAGACTGCACGAACATTCTCAGCATTCTCAGCCTTGAGCACTTGTGATTGAGGTCCTGAAATTTCAACATCAACCTTGTCAGGTACATCACTTGCATACAATGATTTATTATCATATTTAACCTGTACAGGTACCTCTTGTAGCGTATCATTTGATTTTTGTCCAAAATGATCCGCATCAAAAATATTACCGAACATGTTATTCGCAGATAAGAAAAAAACAACCGCTAAAACTAATGCAATTAATCTAAGCCCCCATTTACTTTCTAACATCTACTTCACACCTTTCTGTTGAAAGTGTGTGCCAAACCAATGTTCAGCCAATAGTTCTTCGAAAGCTTCAGTCGAAATATCTTTACGCAATTTACCATCGAAAGTAACAGATATTGAACCTGTTTCTTCAGATACAACAACAGTAAAAGCATCTGAAACCTCAGATATCCCTACAGCTGCTCTATGTCTGGTTCCTAAACTTTTCGCTATCTTTGCACTATCAGAAAGTGGTAAATAACTTGCTGCACTTGCTATTTTATTTGCTTGTATAATCATAGCTCCATCATGTAATGGCGTATTAGGAATAAACACATTTGTGAGTAATTCCTGTGATATCTCAGAATTCATAGCAATACCTGTTTCAATATAATCTTGTAAACCTGTTTCCTTTTCAAAAACAATTAACGCCCCAATACGACGTTTAGCCATATATTGGACAGCTTTAGATACAGAGGAAATTAATTTACCTTCATCATTATTCAAGTTTGAAGAATAACGTTTGAACAAGCTTCCGCGTCCTAATTGTTCTAATGCACGTCTAATCTCTGGTTGGAATATAACAATTAGCGCTAAAACACCCCATTGAATTACTAAGTCAAACAAACGAGATGTCGCTGTTAAATTCAACATCTTACTCAACTGTTGGCCAATTACAATGACCACAATACCTTTCAATAATTGAATGGCTTTAGTACCTTTAAAAACTGTAATGAGAAGATAAAGTACATACCAAACGATGAGTAAGTCGAGTACGCCGGCTATAATTTTTACTGTACTCCAGTTATCAAAAAAATTGGAAAAATCCATAACATCTCCTCCGGTATTCTGTTCCCATGGTATTATTATACCAATCTATAGCTAACCTGTCATATGAAGTATATATTTTTTACAATTTAAAAAGCTGATATAGCTTTGCACTCTATCAGCTTAAAATATATTTATAATAACGTTTCACCAAAGAAGCTACCAAGTAAACTCACTGCTTGTTCAGCTGTATGATTATTCTGATCTATCAATGGATTAACTTCTACAACATCCATTGATGTAATTAATTTGGAATTATGTAATAATTCTAATGCAAAATGACTCTCTCTATAAGTTAAACCACCTAATACTCTTGTTCCAGTACCCGGTGTTTCAATTGGATCTAAGCCATCAACATCTAAAGATAAATGAATACCATCCGTTTTATCTTTTAAATAAGCAATAGATTCGTCAATTACTTGCTTAATACCAATACGATCAATATCAGCCATTGTATAGGTTTGGATATTGTTGTCTTTAATATATTGTCTTTCACCAATATCTAAATCCCTCATACCAATTAGCACAATATTTTCTGGTTTAACTTTAGGTTTATTTCCTCCAACTTCAACTAACGACTTATCACCATCACCCGCTAAAATACGTAATGGCATACCGTGTACATTACCAGACGGTGATTCATCAGGTACATTCAAATCACCATGTGCATCATACCAAATAACACCTAGATTATCATAATGTTGACTTACACCAGAAATTGAGCCAATTGCAATAGAATGGTCTCCTCCTAATATAAGTGGGAAATGGTTTTCACTAATACTATTAGAAACAGCATTACATAAATTTTGTGAAACAATTTCAATTTCTTCTAAATTACGCAATCCATGCTGTTCAGAATTGAATTTTTCCAAATTCAAATCTGGAACATCTATATTACCTCTGTCATTTACCGTTAGACCTATCGCTTTTATTCTTTCAACTAAACCAGCATAACGTATTGCATCAGGTCCAAAATCGACACCTAACTTTCTTTGTCCAAATGTAGATGGTGCTCCAATAATATCTATAACTTGATTTGTCATTAATAAAAACCCCTTTGTCATCGTGTGATACTAGAATAAGGTAAAGAGAATTAACTTTCAAGTCAATATAATAAAGGTTTTTTTATATAAATTAAGCATTTTACATATACAATCAAAAAAATGGTTTATCATACATTTTATAGTAATAAAACAGCCACTTTAAGGATTAAAAATCATAATTATAAATATTAGTTTTTTTAAAATAAATTTATTAGAACAAATAAAAAAGCACTTCTCCGAAGAGAAATGCTTATCTAAGTGAGCCATAGAGGATTCGAACCTCTGACCCTCTGATTAAAAGTCAGATGCTCTACCAACTGAGCTAATGGCTCTAATGGCTGGGCTAGCTGGATTCGAACCAGCGCGTGACGGAGTCAAAGTCCGTTGCCTTACCGCTTGGCTATAGCCCATTAATGGTGGAGGGGGGCAGATTCGAACTGCCGAACCCGAAGGAGCGGATTTACAGTCCGCCGCGTTTAGCCACTTCGCTACCCCTCCGCATATTCAATTAAATGGTGGAGGATGACGGGTTCGAACCGCCGACCCTCTGCTTGTAAGGCAGATGCTCTCCCAGCTGAGCTAATCCTCCGTATGTAATGACCCCGACGGGACTCGAACCCGTGTTACCGCCGTGAAAGGGCGGTGTCTTAACCGCTTGACCACGGGGCCATATGGCTCCACAGGTAGGACTCGAACCTACGACCGATCGGTTAACAG
>NZ_JBICNX010000179.1:0-926 GCF_043107035.1 Staphylococcus sp. 231237_7MaSpsaltlick | reverse complement strand
CTATTATTTCAATAGTAGGTGGTGCAATTACTTTATTAGGTGTTTCAACTATTGTCTTTAAGGAAAAGTTTTGGATTGTGATAAATAGCATAAAATTCAATTCCTAAAATCAATTTTATATTATACAATATAAATACATTTTTGATTGGGTGATAATTGTGAAATTTATAAAAATATTTGGAATGCTTATTTTAGGGTTATTGATTATGGGGGTAACTCAAGGATTTGCTTCGATTGTTGAGGACTTAATACCAATTTGGGGAATTGGTGTTATTGTATTTGCAGTAGTTTATATTTTTTTAGCGTATTTCGTAGTGAAGTGGATTATTGTAAATGTATTTAAAGAAAATCTATATGTTTATAGGATTACTAAACCTCACTTTAATAAATTGTTCTTACTATGTGCGATATTATTACCTGTTTTAGTTTATGGTGTTTATATATTGTGTGTACCCGGTGAATTTTTCACTCCAAATTTCACTTCTCAAAATGAATATTTAAGAAATATTTTTTGGGTAATATTTGTGAATGGTTTTGCAGCAGCAATTGTTGAAGAAATGATTTGTCGTGGTTTGCTTATGGGTTATATTCAGCGAAAAACTAATATATTTGTAGCAATATCAATAACGGCAATATTTTTTGCAGTTATACATATCTTTAATGGTGCGCTTTCTATGTGGAGTTTGGTCATGTTATTAGTCAGTGGCATATTAGTTGGAATTATGTTTGGTTTAGCAACATATATATTTAATTCAATTTGGGCAAGCATTTCTATACATTTATGTTGGAATGTTAGCCAATTAATATGGATAACTGACCATAAGATAGATGACCAACCGATACAATATGTTTTAACTTCGAATAATATGTTGATAACGGGTGGTGAATTTGGTTTTGAATCATCACTGATTAGTATAATAGGATAT
>NZ_JBICNX010000178.1:0-927 GCF_043107035.1 Staphylococcus sp. 231237_7MaSpsaltlick | reverse complement strand
TGATAATGGCGTCATTAAAGGCATAACTACTGCAGCTTGACCACTACCAGAAGGTATTAGTAAGTTAAAAATCACGTTGAATAAGAACATAGCAATTGCCCCCAACATCGGTGACAATTGACTTAATGGAACGAACAAAGCATGAACAACGGTGTCTAAAATTTGTCCATCTTCCATTAATATCGTAATAGAACGTGCAACACCAATGATTAATGCACCAAATAATATGTTTTTAGCACCACTCATAAAGGTATCTATAAATT
This sequence comes from Staphylococcus sp. 231237_7MaSpsaltlick, assembly GCF_043107035.1. Taxonomy (NCBI): domain Bacteria; kingdom Bacillati; phylum Bacillota; class Bacilli; order Caryophanales; family Staphylococcaceae; genus Staphylococcus; species Staphylococcus sp. 231237_7MaSpsaltlick. Next base: position 664 of record NZ_JBICNX010000178.1, on the reverse strand, counting down.
CATTCGGTTTCTGCTTTGCTACAACTGCAGTTAAAATACCATCTATAATAAATAAGGCAGATAATTCATTAACACCCCATTCTAGTCGCAATGAACCATAAACAAATACTAATATTGTAGCGAAAAACAAGAAAATAATAATTTTATGTCTTGTTGTTAATGGTGGTCGTTCCTCTGGATTATCAGTCATTGACTTTGTAAACTTTTCTTTACCCATCAAACTTTTACTTGGATCTTTCGAAATTCTTTTAATGTACCAAATAATATAGGCTAACGTTATGATCATAAATACAATAAACATGATTATGCGCAACCCAACACCTGAGAATATCGGTAGTTTGGCAACGGACTGTGCAATACCTAAAGCAATGGGATCAAATAATGGTGCAACGGCACCTACGAAGTAACTCAGGTATACGATTGCTACACCAGCAATTGCATCTAATTTCAATTTTTGAGCTAAAATAACACCTAGTGGAATAAATGCAATCACTGCATTCGCACTTACACCAAATGCGTGTATCAATCCGAACGTAATACCAATAACGATAATAAGTGTGTATATATTACCACCTGTTTTATCGACCAATTTTTGTACTGCTGCGTTAAATGTACCCTGCTTTTCAATAACTGCAACGGATCCTCCCATAATTAATACTAAGAA
>NZ_JBICNX010000177.1:0-931 GCF_043107035.1 Staphylococcus sp. 231237_7MaSpsaltlick | reverse complement strand
ATTTTTATCAGCTAAACCATTTAATAAATTTAAAAAGTCCTCACTGTCTAAACCCACGTCTTGTACTTCATTGTAATTTTTCAATCTAAAGCAACGTTTACATATAACATCCTCGCGAAATAGATTATGTTCTGGTACATAGCCAGGTGCGTCAGGGTCTTCTGATTGTAATGGTGCACCACAACCGATACATTTTAATAATTCAGTCTCAGTCAATCAATTTTCCTCCCATGTGATATAGCCTTTTTTTCTAAAATGTTGTAATAAACGACGTTCGACAAGTCTGTTAAATTTAGTAATAAAACCATCTGTATGCTTTACAGGAACTACCATAATAGTAAATAATCCTCGACGATTTCCGCCAAAGACATCAGTCATCATTTGATCTCCAATAACAACAATTTCAGCAGGATCAAGTTGCATTGATTGTGCCGCTTGGTTAAAAGCACGACCTCTAGGTTTTCTAGCTTTAAAGATATAATCAACTTCTAATGATTTTGAAAAGCTTGCTACTCTACGTTCGTTATTATTTGATACTATTGTAATCGTCATACCAGCTTCATTAACATCTTTAAACCATTTTTTAACTGCATCTGTTGGTTCAGCTTCATCCCAACCAACAAGTGTGTTATCTAAATCAGTAATGATACCTTTCATACCTGAGTCAGCAAGTTTTTGTATATCTATTTGGAATATTGATTGAACATATTCATTTGGCATAAAATATTTTTTTATCATACCCATTTTCTTTTCACCTTTTTATATAGATTTAATTAAACGTTCGACAATTTCACTTGATGAAATTGCTGCTTTTTCTAAAAATGCATCAAAAGTAATACCTGCATCTCCATCAGCTAAATCAGAAATCGCTCGCGTGATAATAAATGGTAAATTAAACTGGTAACATGTTTGTGCTAGTGCAGTCGCTTCC
>NZ_JBICNX010000176.1:0-934 GCF_043107035.1 Staphylococcus sp. 231237_7MaSpsaltlick | reverse complement strand
GAAGTCGTAACAAGGTAGCCGTATCGGAAGGTGCGGCTGGATCACCTCCTTTCTAAGGATATATTCGGAAACATCTTCTTACGAAGATGAAATAGGAATAACATTGACATATTGTATTCAGTTTTGAGTGCTCATTGGAGTATTCATTGCATTATTTTGTACATTGAAAACTAGATAAGTAAGTAAAATTTATGATTTTACCAAGCAAAACCGAGTGAATTAGAGTTTTTAAACAAGCTTTGAATTCAAAAAGAAATAATCGCTAGTGTTCGAAAGAACACTCACAGATTAATAACATTTTGGGTTTTCAACCGACTTGTTCGTGTTGAAAGTCAAAAAAGATTAAGTTATTAAGGGCGCACGGTGGATGCCTTGGCACTAGAAGCCGATGAAGGACGTTACTAACGACGATATGCTTTGGGGAGCTGTAAGTAAGCTTTGATCCAGAGATTTCCGAATGGGGAAACCCAGCATGAGTTATGTCATGTTATCGATATGTGAATACATAGCATATCTGAAGGTAGACGCGGAGAACTGAAACATCTTAGTACCCGCAGGAAGAGAAAGAAAAATCGATTCCCTGAGTAGCGGCGAGCGAAACGGGAAGAGCCCAAACCAATGAGCTTGCTTGTTGGGGTTGTAGGACACTCTATACGGAGTTACAAAAGAATAAACTAGACGAATCATCTGGAAAGATGAATCAAAGAAGGTAATAATCCTGTAGTCGAAAGTTTGTTCACTCTTGAGTGGATCCTGAGTACGACGGAACACGAGAAATTCCGTCGGAATCCGGGAGGACCATCTCCCAAGGCTAAATACTCTCTAGTGACCGATAGTGAACCAGTACCGTGAGGGAAAGGTGAAAAGTACCCCGGAAGGGGAGTGAAATAGAACTTGAAACCGTGTGCTTACAAGTAGTCAGAGCCCGTTAATG
>NZ_JBICNX010000175.1:0-936 GCF_043107035.1 Staphylococcus sp. 231237_7MaSpsaltlick | reverse complement strand
AATGCGCTGGATGTGGTAATTTATCAGCATATCGACCATTTTCACTATAGTCTCTTTGTTGTTCATGCGGCCTTACATGACATATTAAATTATCAGATTTATTTACAAAATTATTATTAATTCTCCATCCGTCTTTTGTACTTTTATCAGGTACAGCTTCCAAAGTAACACCATTATTAATTTTATAAACCGTATCTTCCCACATTTGTTTTACTGGTCCTTCCACATCTTCTTCTGGCATAGTAAAAAACTTAATACCTCTAAAAATGTCTGTTTCACCTTCTGTTTTTACTACAAAAAATAAAAATCTCGTTTCTAATAAAAAGTTGTGCCATTGTGCACTTGGAAATCCTTCTTCATCATCCCAAGTTTCTTTTGATAATTCATCAAACTTAAAAGCTCCAAATGACATACTCTCTTTATTTTGATTTTTTTCATTAAACTTAACGGTTTTTACTACAATTGAAGATTTCTCAAACTCTTCTACTTGAGGGAAAGGTTTACTTTTAGTAATTTTACCTTGTAAATTTAATATTGCGGAAGCAATTCTATAATTTAAATTATATGCTCCTTTTTTAATATCAAAATAATTACATAACTCATCAATACTCCATCCAATATATGGTTGGAACTTTTCCATAACAATTTCTTCTATTGATTTCTCTTCAATTTCAAACTTATCTTTGATGATAGAGTCTATTTTTTCATCACCTAACACGTATTTTCTTAATAATGAGGTCATATAACCTGATTTAAAAGAAAAAGCTCTCTGTTTGGCTTTTATATCCGAATAGGGTTGATTTCTAACAGATTTAGAAGTTGCGCCTTTTGTACATGGAGATAAATAATTTGTTAACCCCTCACTTAACTCATGTGCCCTACCATCTTTTATGTATTCGTTTATTACCTCCCAATCTTGTTTAATAATTTCATAAT
>NZ_JBICNX010000174.1:0-956 GCF_043107035.1 Staphylococcus sp. 231237_7MaSpsaltlick | reverse complement strand
GTATTATGCTTTGGTTTACCTACATTCGCCATATCGGGTTGTCGCTTGCTATGAATGCGTTTTTCAGGTTCAAAAGTAAATTCTAACCATTCGATTTTACGTGATTTCTTAGCAGAAATTTTATTAATATTAAGGTCTTTAAATATAAAACCTAATTCATTAATAATTGGCTTGAATACCCGTTTGTTAATATCATTCATTTTATATGATTTAGGGATATCTAAACGTTCTCTCAAATCATCCATTCCAATTTTAAAATAGCCAGTATGCTTATACTGCTTTAAAATCCTAAACATATTTTTGGCGTAAGTTGATTTGAGCTGTGTCATCTCTTGAAGTTCAAATTTAGTAAAGTTACCAGTTAATTCATTCAAGATATGTTTTAACTCTGGTGCAGTAGATATTTGTAATGTTTTTTCATTCAAGTCAATTTCATATTTATAAAATAAAACAAAACTTGTGATTTTATTTTCAGTACGAATTGTGTAATTAATATTTAACATTTTACTATAAACGTGTTGTAAATCAGCTACGAATTTATCCATATGCCTTATATCTGGGTTATAAGCGCTTAATTCTTTTAGTTCATCAAACGTTAACGTTAATGTTTCGCAGTCTTTTTCTTTCAGTTTATTACACATAGCGAAAAATAAATCTATTTCTGTACTTGTAAACTTTCTTAAAGGTACTAAATTCAATGCGTTTTGGTACACAACAGTCTCTCCAGTCATGTTATAATCACTCCTATACAGTATATATATCTTTTTAAAAGGGACTAATTAGAGGTTAGTCCCTTTTTTTATTTGTTAAAAACCATAATAAAGCAAATAAATGCAACAGTCAAATACTAAAAGGGACTAATTATATTTACGTCCTGTACAGTGTGATAAAATGTCCCCCTTAGTGTGATAAAATGTCCCCCTTAGTGTGATAAAATGTCCCCCTTAGTGTGATAA
>NZ_JBICNX010000173.1:0-967 GCF_043107035.1 Staphylococcus sp. 231237_7MaSpsaltlick | reverse complement strand
CCGTAAATTCATTACCTGGGCCTTCAGTACATACAGTAACTGAACTAATCCAAACTATAAAAAACAAAGATAATATTTTATCTGCATATCGAGATAACTATACTGATTATAAAGAAAAATACACTAGTCTAAATACAGAAAATGTCACTGGAAAATTAGTTAATTATATATTTGGGAAAAAACCTTCGCCTACTCCAAAATTAAAAAAAGAAAAAAAGACTATATTAATTTATCCTGGTGGCATGAAACCAAATGGTATTACTACATCGTTAACGAATCTTTTAGAATGTATTGATTATAATACATATGATGTAACACTTTTCTTAGGGAAAACTAATAATACAGAGATATTAGATAACTTATATTCTATTAATAGTAATGTTAGGATTATATTAAGAAATGGACCATTGTTATCAACTACTAAAGAATATTATCGAAATATATTAGTTAAAAATCGAGGGATTAAAACTAAAATAGAGAAAATTATTTATCCAGATGAATTATATGAACGGGAATTTAGAAAGATATTTGGAAACGCCGTATTTGATTATGCAATTGATTTTAGTGGCTATGCAATGTTTTGGTCATCATTAGTATTAGCAAGTGATGCTAAAAGGAAATTAATATACTTACACAGTGATATGAAAATGGATATGGAGCGAACTGTAAATGGCATAAGACCTCACTATACAAATGTAAAAGGTACTATTTCAATGTATCCTTACTTTGATAAACTAGTTAGCGTGTCCGAAGTAACTAAACAAGAAAATATTAATAAACTTAGTAAAAGGTCAACTAAACAAAAATTCCAATCTTCTAATAATACGATTAACTTACCTAAAATACGCAAACTAATGAATGACGACAATGACATATTTATAAAAAATGACGAACGTGTCTTAGTGCGTCAATTAGACAAACAAATATCGAGTGTTCCTTTTTCTAAAAAAGATTATAAAGTTATGAC
>NZ_JBICNX010000172.1:0-976 GCF_043107035.1 Staphylococcus sp. 231237_7MaSpsaltlick | reverse complement strand
ACGTTAGGTTGAGAAAGAATGCGATTAAGGTGAACGTTAATAACTCTTTCTACAACTTCGGCATTAATGGCGTTACTATGACATGCTGAACTGCCGGAACGATTGAACAATGAGCAAATGTAATAACGTTTGATTGTCCGTTCTTTTGATTTCTTTGTTGTGTAGTAAGTACGTCGACATACCATATTATTACCGCATTCTGGACACTTGATAAGACCTCTAAGGTAGAAATCTCCACCAATTGGACGTCCTGGTTTGAAACTTTTAGATACCAATTTCTTATGAACTTGATCAAATACTTCTTCACTTATAATTGCTTCATGTTTTCCCTTTACCAAAATGACATCATTTTCATCACTTTTACCACTTCGACGCTTCGCTGACCAGTTTTGGTGATTATTAAATCTTACAAACCCTTTATAAACAGGATTATTCAGAATATATTTGACGCCAAAGACTGAAAAAGGCTTTTGGTTAATGGTACGATATCCTTTTTGGTTCAGTATCGATGTAATTGCCTTAAGTCCTTTATTATGATTTAAGTACAAGTCGAATATTTCTCGGACAATCTTAGCCTCATTTTCTTCTATGACTAAATCATTTTTCTGAGTAAGTGGGTTAAGTGATAACTTATAGCCTAACACTCTACCTGTAATAGCTTCTCCACTGCGCGCTTTAGCATTCATCGACATTTTTACATTACTGATAAGTGTTGTGCGCTCTATAGATCCTATAAGACCAAACATAGTAACAAGCACTTCACCTGAAGCATTTGATGTATCAATGTTTTCTGAAATCGATTTATATCCTACGCCATGTTCTTTGAAATCATGAATAATATTAAATACATCTCTCATTGAACGAGAAATACGATTCAATTTCCAACTTAACACCATTTCGATTTTATTATTTTTAACATCATTTAATAGACGTTTCATTGCTGGACGACCTTCAATACTTTTACCTGATATACCAG
>NZ_JBICNX010000171.1:0-982 GCF_043107035.1 Staphylococcus sp. 231237_7MaSpsaltlick | reverse complement strand
TTCTATTAATGGTGTGCCATTCGGAATTTGTAAACTTTGACCTCTGTCATTATACATTGCCTACACCTCCTACAGCTTCCACTGTCACATGTGCATATTCACCATTAAACACTTGATTAGCAATACTTTTCATTAGCTGTGCTACACTTTGCGCAACCTCTTCATCATCGCATTCAATCATAATTGCATCATGAATTGGCATAATGATTTTGAAATTCTTTTGTTCGCACTTTACTTTATATACTTCCAATAGAATATGTTTGAAAACGTAGCTAGCAACAGTTTGTATATAAAGTGCCATGATGCTATGACATTGATGATTAGCCATATCATGTTCAACACCATAAGGCATAGGTATTGTTTTATATTTTTCGACTTGCTCCTTAAATTCAATGACCTTCTTGAATTTGCTCATTACTTGTAGCCAGTTGATTTCACTAACCTCTTGATTGAGTTTGAATTTAGGGCTACTATAACGACCCCAAAAAACACACGACCCTATAAATGCACGTTTCACACTCACACGCTTCTCTTTTGACAAAGATAAGTCGCTCAGTAATGCATCGTATAACCCTTCTTCATGATTCAAGTAGTCAATCAGTTGTTCGTCTTGTGTCATATACGCAGCAACTGATGGTTCAAATGATTTAAAATCTATTGTATAAACCTTTTTAAATTGCGAAGGTAAAATCGTTTGTTGGACTAATTTAGGTAAGCCTTGAACATTAAATCTTTTAGTTGTGATCCGATGTGTTCGTGTGCCAATCAACGATAATTGCGTATATAATTGATTCGTACCATTTAATGACTGATCTAATCTATCAAATAGCTGTTCGATTTTATCAGAATGTTCATCGTTCTTAGCATTTTCAAGCATTGTCGCTTTGATATCAGGTAATTTATCGGTATCAAGGTTAAGAGATTCTGATTCAATCTCTTTCTTTAATGCTTCTAAATTATGATGTACTTCCACGTATTGGTC
>NZ_JBICNX010000170.1:0-986 GCF_043107035.1 Staphylococcus sp. 231237_7MaSpsaltlick | reverse complement strand
CAAATCAATGGATGACTAAACAATCCTTTTGGATTAATAATGATTATATTAAAAAGCAGGTTGAAGAATTACTTTAGACATTCTATGTTATAATTTAGAATGTTTAATTATGACAAAAAACTAGAACGATCGTTCGGTTTTGTGTTATAATAGTTAACAAGTAATTATAGGAGGTCGCCTAATGGATGATATTAAAGTTGTAGAGTTATTTGCTGGAGTCGGCGGTTTTCGTTTAGGTTTAGAGCAAACAAAAAAGCGGATTTTTGATGTCAATTGGGCAAATCAGTGGGAACCTTCACGTAAAGTACAGCATGCTTTTGATTGTTATAATAAGAGATTTAAAACTGGAGAGCATGTAAATAGAGATATAGGAGAAATATCAGATAAAGAAATGGCAGATACCAACGCTGATATGATAGTTGGCGGATTTCCTTGTCAAGACTATTCTGTTGCTCGAACATTAAATGGTGAACTTGGAATTCAAGGAAAGAAGGGTGTATTATTTTGGCAAATTATACGATTTGTTCAGAATACGTATCCTAAATATTTATTGTTAGAGAATGTAGATCGTTTATTGAAATCTCCATCTAGCCAAAGAGGTAGAGACTTTGCAGTTATGTTATCAACGCTCAATGAGTTAGGATATAATGTTGAATGGAGAGTAATTAATGCAGCGGATTACGGTAATGCCCAAAGACGTAGAAGAGTATTTATTTTTGGATACAAACAAGGTTTAGATTATAGTAATGCAATGAATAAGGAAAAGCTAGAAGATATTGTATTTAGAAATGGTATGTTTGCTCAAGGTTTTCCAATAGAAAATGAAGCAAATAAAAATAGAATTGCTCATACAACGATTTCTAGTGATATTGTGGAAGTATCAGATAACTTTAAATTCCAATTTTATAATAGTGGAATTATGAGGGACGGTGAAGTATTGACTATTGACACAATTCCAAAGTATGAAAAGCCTCTAACTTTAAAAG
>NZ_JBICNX010000016.1:0-93851 GCF_043107035.1 Staphylococcus sp. 231237_7MaSpsaltlick | reverse complement strand
GTGGAGCTGACGAATACTAATCGATCGAAGACTTAATCAATTTTTAAATGTTTTGTTTTGGTTGAATCATATTTTACTTACTATCTAGTTTTGAATGTATAATTTCATACATTTCATTGTCTGGTGACAATGGCAAAGAGGTCACACCTGTTCCCATGCCGAACACAGAAGTTAAGCTCTTTAGCGCCGATGGTAGTCGGACTTACGTTCCGCAAGAGTAGGACGTTGCCAGGCAATTAAATTATTCCACAGTAGCTCAGTGGTAGAGCTATCGGCTGTTAACCGATCGGTCGTAGGTTCGAGTCCTACCTGTGGAGCCATATGGCCCCGTGGTCAAGCGGTTAAGACACCGCCCTTTCACGGCGGTAACACGGGTTCGAGTCCCGTCGGGGTCATTACATATTGGAGGATTAGCTCAGCTGGGAGAGCATCTGCCTTACAAGCAGAGGGTCGGCGGTTCGAACCCGTCATCCTCCACCATTTTTAGTTGAATAATACGGAGGGGTAGCGAAGTGGCTAAACGCGGCGGACTGTAAATCCGCTCCTTCGGGTTCGGCAGTTCGAATCTGCCCCCCTCCACCATTTATGGGCTATAGCCAAGCGGTAAGGCAATGGACTTTGACTCCATCACGCGCTGGTTCGAATCCAGCTAGCCCAGCCATTAGAGCCATTAGCTCAGTTGGTAGAGCATCTGACTTTTAATCAGAGGGTCAGTGGTTCGAGCCCACTATGGCTCACTAGTAGCACTTCTCACAAGAGAAGTGCTTTTTTTGTATATAAGATAGAAATCACTTTTAAAAGGCTCTATACTAAACAGGACTGATATAAAAATCAGTCCTGTTTTTTGATACCAAAAAAGCGCAAAAATCTCTATAATTTAAATGTCCTACCAAATAAACTAAGGAGAGATTATGCGCCTATGAATTGTTTTATATCAAAAACACTTGGAATTGAAGACCCTAATGTTATTTTCGACAATAAATTTGTTATAGTTAGAAAATTGAATAAAGTATGCTTTTTTATTTATACACTTTACTGTTTTATAAATTAACAAAAGTCGATACTGAAAGGGTTTGTTTTGAATGATAAATCACTATATTGATTTTATATGTAAAAAGGGTGATTTGAATGGAAAATGCCGTTTTAACAACGCTTGAAATGTTAAAGTCTTTAGATTATTCTAGAAACAAACGATAACAAAGGGGTTTTAAAAATGAATAAAACAGTAGAAATTATTGGGGCGCCTGCAACATTTGGGCAAAGGAAACTAGGGGTAAATCTTGGTCCAGATGCGATTCGATACGCTGGCATTGAAAAGCGTATTAAAGCAATAGGAATACCTGTTAAAGATTCTGGTAATATAGCTGTTCCTAAATTAGATTTGGAAAAATTTAATTCAGAACAAGAAGGGTTACGTAATATAGAGGAAATCATAGAAACATCAAACATATTAAGTGCTGCAGTATCAACTAGTATAGAACATAATCATTTCCCGCTTGTGCTAGGAGGAGACCATTCGATTGCAATTGGTTCTATATCAGGTATTAGTAAGCATTATAACAACCTAGGCGTTATTTGGTACGACGCACATGGTGATTTAAATGTACCTGAAGAATCACCTTCTGGAAATATTCACGGTATGCCGTTACGTGTACTTGCAGGTGATGGTGATGAGCGTTTGGTGAACATTTCAGATTATTCACCAAAAGTTAAACCTGAAAATATCGTGCTTATCGGTATGAGAGATTTAGATGAGGGGGAAAGGCGTTATATAAAAGAGCATAATATTAAAACGTTTACGATGGCTGAAGTTGATCGAGTTGGTATTAAGCAAGTGATTGAAGAGACAATTAATTATTTAAAATCTAAAACAGACGGTGTTCATTTATCACTTGATGTTGATGCATTAGATCCTGTCGAAACACCAGGTACAGGTACTAGAGTGCTTGGAGGTTTAACATATAGAGAGAGTCATTTTGCATTAGAGTTGTTACATAATTCTAATCTCATTACTTCTATGGATTTAGTAGAGGTTAATCCGCTTATTGATCACAATAATGATACAGCGGAGCAAGCAGTGGGCTTAGTAGGTAGTTTCTTTGGAGAGACATTATTATAATTCACTTAAAATTATGTAGAAAACACTGAGTAATAAACGATTGACTCATTTATAATATAATATTGGAACAGTTGGCTGATATTAGAATATATTTGTTTTGATGTTTCAATGTCAGTCAGTTTTGCTGGGGCGAGATAATGAAATCTTATAAAAACGAGATTTCTAGGGTCGCTCCTTTTTTGATTTTACTAAAATTTGAATACTAAATATGACAGTTAGTGTTATGATTGGTATAATATATAACATGGGAACAGATAACCGGAGGAGATGTTATGGAATTATCCAACTTTTTTGATAACTGGAGTACAGTTAAAATAATTGCAAGTGTACTCGACTTACTCATAGTATGGTATGTACTTTATCTTCTCATTACAGTTTTTAAAGGTACCAAAGCCATTCAACTATTAAAAGGTATTGTTGTAATAGTAATTGGTCAACAATTGAGTAAAATGCTGAACTTAACAGCTACATCCCGTCTTTTTGATTTAGTTATTCAATGGGGGGTATTAGCTCTAATCGTGATATTCCAACCAGAAATTCGACGTGCCTTGGAACAGCTTGGTAGAGGTAGTTTATTTAAACGTTATTCAACTAATTTAAATAGTGATGAAGGCAAGTTAATATCTTCTGTGTCAAAAGCAGTACAATATATGGCTAAACGACGTATAGGCGCATTGATTGTATTTGAAAATGAAACAGGATTACAAGACTATATTGAAACAGGCATTGCAATGAATTCAGAAATATCACAAGAACTATTAACAAATGTTTTCATACCAAATACACCATTACATGATGGTGCGATGATTATTCAAGAAAATAAAATAGCTAGTGCTGCGAGTTATTTACCTTTATCTGATAGTGCTAAAATCGCTAAAAGTTTAGGAACAAGACATAGAGCTGCAGTAGGTATATCGGAAGTATCGGATGCCTTTACTGTCATCGTTTCTGAAGAAACAGGGTCTATTTCTGTTACTTTTGATGGTAAATTAAGAAAAGATATTTCAAATGAAGCATTTGAAGAATTGTTAGCTGAACATTGGTTTGGTACACACTTTCATGAGAAAGGTGTGAAATAATATGTTAGAAAGTAAATGGGGATTAAGATTAATCGCTCTCGTATTAGCACTTGTGTTCTTCCTATCAGTTAACAATATGTTTGGAAATATTTTTAATGCTGATAACTTAGGCCAAAAGTCGTCTGAAACGATTCAAGAAGTTCCGGTACAAGTTAAGTATAATAATAAATCATTATATGCTAGTGAAGTACCTGATAAAGTTGATGTTGAAATTTCAGGTCCTCAGTCACAAGTTTTAAAAGCTGAGAATGGTGAAAATATTAAAGCAGTCCTAGATTTAAGTGGTGAAAAAGCAGGAAAACATACGACGCAATTTCAAGTCAATGGTTTGAATAAGGACATTGATTATAGCGTGAAACCGAAAGAGGCCACTGTGAATCTTGAAGAACGTGTGAGTAAAACATTAAAAGTAGAGCCAGATGTAAGTAATAATGACTTGGATTCAGATTATAAAATTAGCGAACAAAGTGTTTCACCTGAGACTGTTAAAGTGACTGGCGGACAAGACCAAATTGATAAAATTGCATATTTAAAAGCAACATATAAAAACAAAAGTAAAATTGCTAAAAACACTACAGATGTAGCAAAAATTACTGCATTTGATAGAAATCTTAATAAAATTGACGTTTCAATTCAACCGAATGAGGTGAATTTGAGCGTTAAGGTAGAAGATTATAGTAAAAAAGTAAAAGTAAAAACAAAAGCAGTAGGGTCGTTATCTAATGGGCGTGAATTAGACAATATAAATTTAGAAGATGAAGAAGTAGAAATTTATGGTAATAAGGATGACTTAGAAGATATTGATGAAATTACTGCAAATGTAAATTTAGATAACATCTCGGATACGACTGAAAAAAATGTGAAGTTTAAAGTACCTGAAGATGTGACAAAAGTTAATCCGAGTGGTACTACAGCTAAAATTACGGTTAAATAGATTTGTATAAATAAAGGAGATATAAATAATGGCAAAATATTTTGGTACAGATGGCGTAAGGGGAGTAGCAAATAAAGAATTAACACCTGAACTTGCGTTTAAACTAGGGCGCTATGGCGGCTATGTTTTAGCCCATAATAAAGGTGAGAAGCACCCTAAAGTACTAGTTGGTAGAGATACTCGTGTTTCAGGAGAGATGTTAGAATCTGCATTAATTGCAGGACTAATTTCCATCGGCGCGGAAGTTATGCGTTTAGGCGTTATTTCAACACCAGGTGTAGCTTATTTAACACGAGAAATGGAAGCCGAATTAGGTGTCATGATATCTGCTTCTCATAACCCAGTTCCAGACAATGGTATTAAATTCTTTGGTTCTGATGGCTTCAAATTATCAGATGATCAAGAACAGGAAATAGAAGAGTTATTAGATCAAGAAAACCCTGATTTACCTAGACCTGTAGGTGAAGATATTGTACATTACTCTGATTATTTTGAAGGTGCACAAAAATACATTAGCTATTTAAAATCAACTGTTGACGTGAATTTAGATGGAATGAAGATTGCATTAGATGGGGCAAATGGTTCTACATCTTCTTTAGCACCGTTTTTATTCGGTGATTTAGAAGCTGATACAGTGACAGTTGGCTGTAAACCAAATGGTTATAATATTAATAAAGATGTTGGTTCTACACATCCTGAAACATTAGCTAAAGAAGTTGTCGAATCAGAATGTGACTTTGGTTTAGCTTTTGATGGTGATGGTGATAGACTAATCGCAGTAGACGAAAAAGGTAATATTGTAGATGGCGATCAAATCATGTTTATTATTGGTCAGGCAATGAGCAAAAACCATGAGTTAAATAATAATATGATTGTTTCTACAGTAATGAGTAACTTAGGTTTCTATAAAGCCTTAGATAATGAAGGTATTCAATCTAACAAAACTAAAGTTGGAGATCGCTATGTTGTAGAAGAAATGAGAAGAGGTAACTACAATTTAGGTGGTGAACAGTCAGGTCATATTGTATTAATGGATTATAATACCACTGGAGACGGTTTATTAACAGGTGTTCAATTAGCGAGTATTATAAAAATGACAGGTAAAAGTTTAAGCCAACTTGCCAGTCAAATGAAAAAATACCCACAATCTTTAGTTAATGTTCGTGTAACAGATAAATATCGTGTGGAAGAAAATATTGATGTGCAAGAAATAATGACTAAAGTAGAAGTTGAAATGAATGGGGAAGGTCGTATTTTAGTAAGACCTTCTGGAACAGAACCATTAGTGCGAGTAATGGTTGAAGCAGCGACTGATGAAGACGCGCAGCGTTTTGCCAATACAATTGCTGATGTAGTTCAAGATAAAATGGGATTAGATAAATAATTATTACTTAAATTTAACCAAAATCTAAATATTTAATTTAAGTAGCCCAGCACATCAGGAGCAAGCCCAAATCACTGCCATATTATACTAAAAAGATTATAATATATAAATTAAACATTGCTGGTGTTTATTATGTTGAATAAATCAATTGATAAAAGAGGCAACTTTGCTCTGAAAGACCCATGTTATTTTGAAAAATAAATATACAAATATAAATAAACCTTAGGGGAACTATCGCCTAAGGTTTGTATACGTTCTGAGCCGTTGCTATTTTAATAGCAACGGCTTCTTACATTTATAATACATTGTATGCTTGAATGATTTCTTGAGTTAATTGTGCATCTGTTTTAGCAAATTCTTTTAAGAATGCTTCAAGACCATGTTCTTTAATATAATCATTTTTTTCTACTGTTTCTTGATCATTTGTATCATCATATTTTAATAATAAAGCAGCAGTTTTAACTAGTGCCTCATGTTTTAAATTATTTTGGTATAAGTAATTTAATGGCTTAATAATTCTATCTTGTGGTCCTATTTTACGTAATGTACCACGTCCAACACGTGTAACTTCATCAGATAAGTTTGGATTTTTAAAACGCTCAATAATTTTTTCAACATATTGTGCTTGTTCGCTTTCATTAAAACCAAACTGATTCGTAATGTATTGGCTTGTTTCTTCAAGGACACGTTCTAAATTATGCTTAATATCTGAATCATTAACAGCATCTAAGATGGTTGGTTGACCAAAATATCTACCTGCATAAGCCAAATACGCGTGTCCTGTATTGACTGTAAGTAATTTACGCTCAATGTAAGGAGTTAAATTATCTACGTATTTAATGTGATTGAGTTTTGGACCAAACCAAGCATCTTTCTCAATTACCCATTCATAAAAAGGTTCAACCACAACATCTAAAAGGTTATCATTGGTTTGTAATGGAACAATACGATCAACTGCAGCATTAGCAAAGTGGATGTGATCAGGTAGTGGCCCCGTAATATCTAAAATTGCTTTTTCTAATGTATTTGTTGCCATAATTGCATTTTCACATGCAACAATATTAACAGGTGTTTCTTTTTCTGTTAAATAGGGAGCAAATGATTTTGCTATTATAGGTAAGATATTTACACCAACCGCAGTTGTAATTAAATCAGCTTCTAATACTGCTTGTTTTAAACTTTTTGAAGGCTCACCAGAATTGATTGCATCTACATTATGCACGCGTGTTGTTGTTTTTGCTTCATCAGCTAAAATGACGTCATATTCATGGTGTTCATCCAAAGCATTAATTATTTCAGCGTTAACATCTGCAAAAGTCACTTTTATATCATTATCAGCGAGAATATAACCGATAAATCCTCTACCTATATTTCCAGCACCGAAATGTAAGGCTTTCATTATGCATCAGCCTCCTCAAAGACTTGTTTGATTTCTTCTGCTGATGATGCTTGAATAATACGTTCTACATTTTCTTCTTCACTAAACGTAATTGCTATTTTGGAAAGTAAGTCTAAATGCTCACCATCTTTACCTGCAATACCTACGACAACTTTAACAACTTCGCCGTCCCAGTCAACGCCTTCAGGGATTTGAATTAAAGTTAAACCTGATTTTAAAACACTATTTTTAGCTTCGTCAGTGCCGTGAGGGATAGCTAAGCCATTACCCATAAATGTTGTTACTACTTGCTCGCGATCTTTCATTGCTTGAATATATGCTTCTGTTACAGCACCACTTGATACTAAAGCTTGACCAGCTTTTTCAATTGCTTCGTTTTGATCTTTAATTGATTGGTTGATAAAAATATTTTCATTGCTAAATAATTCGCTCATTTTTCTTCACTCCATATTTAATAATTTTTGTAATTGCATAAGGTAACTTTGCTTAAGTAACGATTGAAGCTGTTCTGGTTGTTCCATAAATCCATCAATATTGTCTAGATGCTCGACCAATTTTCCTGAGATATCGCTTATGAGTTGTGCCATTGTATCATCAGGGGGAACGAACATACTTAACAAATATCTCACGGAAAGATTGTCATTTTGATTACTATTAAGCAAAATAGGTTCATTTAAAATGGTTATTAATATGAAAGGTTTTTTAATAATCTCACTTTTTAAATGAGGGATTGCGATGGGATAAGGATCTAAGACAAACCCTTGTCGATCCATGTGTTGCTTAATCAGTTCAGCGAATGACTGACCTTCCGTGATGATTTGATGTTCTATTAATGTGTTGGTTAAATAAGTTGTCCAGTTCGAAACTGAAGTATAATCTACATTTACAGAATCAATTATTTCTAGTCCTTTTCTGATGTATGTTAATTTTTCTTCAGGATTTAAAATGTTACTATTATTCGTTTCATATGTTTGAACCTTTGGTTGTTTGTGCTGTGTGTTTAAAAAGGCTGATACGTGATTTATATCTGCGTCAGGGAGTAAAGGATTCACCGTAATATATGGTAAGGCGATATCTAAATCTACAGTGGAAATAATCGCATCAAATTGTGTAGCGTCAATATCATTTAAATCCCCAACTGATGCTTGAGTAGTATTTTGTATGTCACTAAATGTTTGTTGTAACCGTGTTGCCAGTAATCTACTGGTGCCAATACCACTACTACATACTACGAGCACATTGTAAAAGGCATTATTTTGATTTTGTAAAGCACCGCCAAAATGAAGCACAATAAATGCAATTTCACTATCTGGAAAATTAAAATTTGGCCATGTTTGTAATAAAGCACGATGAACACTTTCAAATAGTCTTGGGTACTTATGTTGAATCATTTCTGTTAATGGATTATAAGTTTCAATATTAGCGTTTAAACGGTTAATTGCTGGTATGATATGCAGCTTTAACCCTTCACTTAATGTTTCAAAATCTTCAAATGATTGTTGATAAAAATGTGAAACAGAATGAATAAATTTCTCTATCTTTGATTCGTCTTTACTATCTTTAAATACTTCGGCAGATTCTTTACGTTTCGCACCTCTAAGATGAATTGTGATAAAAGTTACTTCAGCTTGGTTAAACTGAACTCCATAGATATGTTCAAGGTGTAAGCCAAGTGCTTGTGCTACCTCGTGTTCAAAAGAATCTTTAACGCTGTCATAGATATCATCATTTAAAGTTACATATTGGTTATTAAGCATTCGCTCAATACTTAAGACGATGTGTACGGTCAATGTTAAATAACTTGATTCTGTTAAAGAGTAGGGGAGTTGATCTAAATGATCCATTAAAATACGTTCAATTTGAAATATCTTGTCCATATCAACCATTGCCAATTGTGACTGATTGATGGATTGATAAACAAAATGGTTTTCGATAACTGAATAGACACTAGTACTGTTTAGATTGTTGACCATCAGTTGACTCAATAGTTCACGTTTTTTTGATTCAGCACCATGTAATTGAATACCTTCACCACGCTTTTTTTGTAATGCTAATTGGTATTGATCAAGTTCTCTATCTAATTCATCTAGAAGCTTTGTCATAGTTTGATTAGAGACACCAATTTCTTGTGCTAAAACGTATTGCTTAATAGGCGCATTCGTTTGAATCAAGGCATATAAAATAATTACTTTTTGTTCTTCTTGTGATAGATCTATGGTATTTTCATTTAATAACGCGTTCTTTAGCGAATTTAGCTCCAACTCCGTCGTTTTCAGTTGTATCCCTTTTTTTGTAACTCTTTCAAGGTCAATATCAAATGTAGATAAAAAAGATTCAATAGATTTTAATTCCCTATGAATAGTACGAGAGGATACAGCTAAGTGTTGAGCAATGTCGTAAATAGTGACATATTGACCGTGATATTTAATTAACATTTCGATAATTTCCTTTTCACGTGTACTCAAAAACATAGCCATACCCTCCAGTATTGTTCTATATAGTGGTTGTTTAATTATTTAAGATTTTCAAGTAATTCATCATATCTAGGTGAATTTAAGAAATTATCTACTGAGATATGAATTGCGTTTGGTACTTGTTTAATTGCTCTATCAGTAAGTTTTTTTTGTGTAATAACAAGTTGCGCATCACTTGGCAACTGGTTAATCGCAGTATTTGTTACATCTACGTCTTGTATATTAGCTTTTTTAAATTTATTACGTAGCATGCTTGCTCCCATAGCACTTGATCCCATACCAGCATCACAAGCGAATATTACATGATTTACTTTACTATAATCATGAGCATCTACATTTTCAGTATCGTAATTGTCTAGTAATTCTTCCTCAGACTGTGCGTCTTTATTGTCTGAAGCGGCAGTTGTTGCGCCTGCAGAACTAGCAGCTGTAGTCGCTTTATTATCTTCATTCCCTTTTAACTTAGAAGATACACTTGATTTTTTCCCTTTTGAAGCTTCCATTTTTTCTGTAGCAGCTTCTAGGTCTTCTTCTGGTTCTTTTGTGAATTTTAAAATGATTGCAGCAACGATAAAGGAAACTAGTGCTGCTAGTAGTACACCTATTACCATGTGTAAGAACTCGCCTTTAGGTGCGTTCAACATATATACGATAAATGATCCTGGTGAAGCTGGGCTCTTGAAACCAAAATCAAGTAGAGAATATGTTGCTACGCCTGTCATTCCACCTAAAATTACAGCTACGAATAATAATGGACGCATTAATACATACGGGAAGTAAATTTCGTGAATTCCGCCTAAGAAGTGGATGATACCAGCACCATATGATGTAGCTTTAGCTGTCCCTGTACCGAAAATCATATAAGCAACTAATATTCCTAAACCTGGGCCAGGGTTAGATTCGATTGTATATAATATTGACTGTCCTGCAGAAGATGCTTGATCCGCACCAAGTGGTGTGAAGACACCATGATTAATTGCATTATTTAAGAATACAATTTTAGCAGGTTCTACAATAATACTTACTAATGGCAGTAAATGTGCATGTACTAAAGCTTCTACAGCTAAAGATAAAATATGCATAATAAATTCCATAATTGGAGCTAAGATTTTAAAACCAACAATCGTCATTATGAAACCTAAAATACCAGCTGAGAAATTATTGAATAACATTTCAAATCCTTGTGGTGTTCTTGGTTGAATAAATTCATCCGTTTTCTTCATTAACCAACCAACGAGTGGTCCCATAATCATGGCACCAAGTAGCATTGGAGTGTCTGGTAGAGCAACAATAACCCCCATAGTTGCTACAGCTGCGATAATACCCCCGCGCATCTCATGTAATAAACGTCCACCACTATAAGCAATCAGTAATGGTATTAAATATGAAATCATAGGGCCAGCTAATTGACTTAAATCTTTATTTGGCCACCAACCGCCATCTATAAATATTGCAGCGATGAACCCCCATGCGATAAAAGCTCCGATGTTCGGCATAATCATACTACTTAAAAATGATCCGAAAGCCTGTACTTTGCGACCAATCCCATTGTTTTCTTTAGTATCTGTTTGTGACATATTATTGCACCTCTTTTTCTCTTTTTATTTATAACTTAATTGTAGGTGGTACTTATGAATTAGACAATATAAACTAATTTCAAATTTGTCACACTGTCTTTGACAATTATGACAATATAGTATAATTACTGCTTAGTGGTTTGAAGCCAGAGTTAAAAGGCTATCAATGCTCAAATTTTTCTATAAATACGAGTCGGTTATTGTATAAAATATAGTTAATATAAGTGTTTAAAATTTAGCCATTACACTTAGTAAGTGTTAATAATATTATTCGTGGTATGAGTCTTTAACTTATAGACAACTTTATTTTTGTGTTTGTAAATATATTGTTAATAAATTGTTTGCATTACAGATGAATAACATTGTACAATTAATGTTATTGAGAGGAAGGAGGAAAGTTAGAGTTTTAGTCAATTATAGCGCCTGTACAAGCGATGAGATTACGTATTAACAATTTAAGTTTTAAAACAGAAAGCTTAATAGGTATGTTAATCGAAGCTTGTAGACGAGGAGGATAGTTATCGAACCATCGGCGGATGCTATCCCGGATGTGGCTCATTCGTGAACTTATTAAGGAAAACATTAGGGCAACCTAGTGCACAAAGTTAATAAGATAGCCAAAATTAAATAACTATTATTATAAGGTAATTGAGATAACCATTATTATCAGAAGACCTATTATTATTGATTTAAATAGGGATTAGTCTGTCTATAAGGGTGTTAAATACATTGAACAAGTTCATATGCGCTAACCGTTCAATTATCTCATTACCATTACATTGGAGGAAATTTATATGTGTGGAATTGTCGGCTATATTGGTCAAGATAATGCGAAAGAGTTATTATTAAAAGGTTTAGAAAAATTAGAGTACAGAGGTTATGACTCAGCAGGTGTTGCAATCGTTAATAATGAGGGCACATCAGTATTCAAATCAAAAGGTCGTATTGCAGAATTAAGAAAAGTTGCAGATGGCGAAGATACTGACGGTAATGTGGGAATTGGTCATACACGTTGGGCAACACATGGTGTACCTAATCATGAAAACTCACACCCACATCAGTCTGCAACTGAACGCTTTACATTAGTTCATAATGGAGTAATTGAAAACTATGAAGAACTAAAAAATGAATACTTAAGTGATATCACTTTTATTTCAGAGACAGATACAGAAGTGATTGTGCAATTAGTTGAATACTTTTCAAATACCGGTCTAACTAGTGAAGAAGCATTTACAAAAGTTGTATCTTTATTAGATGGTTCATATGCTTTAGGACTGATTGATAATGAAGATAGAGATACAATTTATGTTGCTAAAAACAAATCACCGTTATTAATTGGAGTTGGTGATGGTTTCAATGTAATTGCGTCAGATGCAATTGCAATGTTACAAGCTACTAATCGTTATAAAGAAATACATGACCATGAAATTGTTATTGTTAAACGCGATGAAGTAATCATCAAAGATCAAGAAGGCAATGTTCAAGAAAGAGAAGCTTATACAGCACAAATTGACGCAGCAGATGCTGAAAAAGGCGTATACGATCACTATATGTTAAAAGAAATTCATGAACAACCAGCAGTTATGCGCCGTATCATCCAAGAGTACCAAGACGAAGAAGGTAACTTGAAGATGGATCCAGAAGTAATTAAAGATGTAGCTGAAGCTGATCGTATTTATATTATTGCAGCAGGTACAAGCTATCACGCCGGGCTTGTTGGTAAAGAGTTTATTGAAAAATGGGCTGGCGTACCAACAGAAGTACATGTTTCTTCAGAATTTGTATACAATACACCGTTACTTTCTGAAAAACCATTATTTATCTATATTTCTCAATCAGGTGAAACAGCAGACAGTCGCGCAGTATTAGTTGAAACAAATCGTTTAGGGCACAAGTCTTTAACTATTACTAACGTACCAGGTTCTACGTTATCACGTGAATCTAATCATACGTTATTGTTACACGCTGGTCCCGAAATTGCAGTAGCATCTACAAAAGCTTATACAGCACAAATTGCAGTGTTATCTATTCTGTCACAAATCGTTGCGAGAGAACATGGTAGAGATGTAGAAGTGAGTTTATT
Source organism: Staphylococcus sp. 231237_7MaSpsaltlick (assembly GCF_043107035.1). Lineage (NCBI taxonomy): Bacteria > Bacillati > Bacillota > Bacilli > Caryophanales > Staphylococcaceae > Staphylococcus > Staphylococcus sp. 231237_7MaSpsaltlick. Next base: position 80,802 of record NZ_JBICNX010000016.1, on the reverse strand, counting down.
ACGTGAATTAGCAAAAGTTACAACTGCTATCGAATCAATTGTTGATGATGCAGATATTATGGAACAAATTGCTACAGATTTCTTAAGAACTACACGTAATGCATTCTTTATTGGTCGTACAGGAGATTATAATGTAAGTTTAGAAGGTGCATTAAAACTTAAAGAAATTTCATATATCCAAGCTGAAGGTTTTGCTGGTGGAGAATTGAAACACGGAACAATTGCATTAATTGAAGAAGGTACACCTATTATTGCCTTAGCTACGCAAGAAAAAGTAAACTTATCTATCCGTGGTAATGTAAAAGAGGTTGTTGCACGTGGTGCAAATCCATGTATTATTTCAATGGATGGCTTGAATAAAGATGGTGATTCATATGTGATTCCTCACGTACATGAATTATTAACGCCACTTGTTTCAGTAGTAGCATTACAGTTAATCTCATATTACGCCGCATTACACAGAGACTTAGATGTAGATAAACCACGTAACTTAGCAAAATCAGTTACAGTTGAATAAAGTAATCTAAATTAAATGTGGCAAACTTAGCATATTGTCATTAATATATATGGACTTATCATTAGTATTTATCACTATTGATAAGTCCTTTTTTTAATTTATAACTTCTCCTTATATGTTATAGCGATAGTACAGCAATTTAATTATAAAAATATCATTTATAAAAAACAGATGAATAATGAAGGATCAACGATATTGGATAAATTAGCAGAGAAAATTATAATGAAATGAATTTATTATAAAAAATAAGTGGATATCAGGAGCAATCATTTGAACATGATTCTAATCAAAATATTTTCAAATGTGTAGTGACTTTATTATGCTAAATAAGACGGTTATAGTGACTTACAGTAAAAGGAAGGATATATTTATGACAAAGACTAAAATTTATAGAATTTGATTTGTTTCGATTTATCCATAGTTAATAAAAAGTAGAGAAAAAAGGCCAAGCAATAGAGGGAACGGATGAAATCATTCGTTAGATAATAGATTATTTCTAAACACAAATAGTTCAATTAATCACTGATGAAATAGATTACGAATCATTTATTAATCAGTCCTCCAAATTAAATACTGATAGAACTAAGATAACAGGTAGAATTTATAGTGCTCGTGTTAAAGAAATGAAAATTTCAGTGATGGAAGAACTTAGGTATTTAGATAAAATAATTGATGAGTTAACAAAAGGAAAATCTTTGAATAAAATATTTAGAAAAAGACAGTCAGTGTACTAATATGGAGAATAGTTTATATATTATTACGTATCGGAAAGGAGCAATATATGCTTATTGATCTAAAAAATATCGCACGTAGAAAACAAGGGAAAGAAATAATTAAAAATATAAGTTGGCGTATCAACGAAGGTGAGAAATGGATGCTTTATGGACTTAATGGTGCAGGGAAAACTACATTACTTAATATCTTAAATGCTTATGAACCGAATACATCTGGAGAATTAACACTTTTTGGTATGCAACCTGGTAAAATTGGATATTCTGCAGACAAAGTACGTAATCAGATTGGCTTTGTATCTAGTAGTTTAATGGAACGTTTTCAAGATGGAGAAATCGTACGTGATGTAGTAATTAGTGGGATTTTTAAATCAATTGGTATATTTAAAGAAGTAGAAGACCGCCATGTTGAAATGGCACGCCATTATTTAACGCAGATGGGTATGAGTGAATTTGAATCTCAATATTATGGTTATCTTTCTACAGGTGAGCGTCAAAAAGTATTGATTGCTCGAGCGTTAATGGGGAACCCTAAGTTGCTTATTTTAGATGAACCTGCTTCTGGCTTAGATTTTATTGCGCGTGAGGACTTATTAGATGCGCTTGAACAATTATATCAACGACAACCTGAATTATCAGTTATATATGTTACGCATTTTGTAGAAGAAATTACAAAAGATATACAAAGAGGTTTTTTGTTAAAAGACGGAACCTGTTATAAACAAGGCCAGATACAAAATGTATTAAACAGTGACACATTAAGTGATTTTTTTAACCGTAGGGTAAGTGTATTATATCAAAATGAACGGTATTCATTATTTTTAAAGCGTTAGTAGATTGCTTAAAACTATAGATAATGACATAATTTAAGATGAAAACATGTAATGGAGGCTTTTATAAATGAAAAATGTTAAAGCGATATTTTTAGATATGGATGGTACAATTTTACATAAAGACAACCAAGTGGATATGGAAACGACCGAGGTTATACAACAATTAAGAACAAAGGGATATAAAATATTTTTAGCTACCGGACGTGCTCATAATGAAATTCATTATTTAGTTCCAGCATCATTTGAGGTTGATGGTATTATTAGTTCGAATGGTACGTTAGGAATGATTAATGATGAAACGTTATTTACCCATAGCTTATCTTTTAATACAGTGAAAGATATTGTGAAACGTGCTCAACAGCAAGAAATTTATTACGAAGTATTTCCATTTGAAGGTAATCGTATTGTACTTGAAGAAGATCAATCATGGGCCACTGCGCTATTTGAAGCAGAAACACCACCAGGAAATGTGGGTGTTTCAGAATGGACTTCTAGAAAAGCCTCACTCAAAGACAAAGTAAATTGGGCATCTGAAATTCCTGATACGACTTTTTCAAAAATATATTTATTTTCGCCAAATTATGACAAAATTACAAATTTTCGCGATCAGTTGATTGGTGAACAACAAGATTTAAAAATTAGTGTATCCAATTCATCTCGTTATAATGCAGAGACGATGGCTTATCAAATTGATAAAGGTACAGGTATTAAAGAAATGATAGAACATTTCGGTATCAATCAAGAAGAAACACTAGTTATTGGTGATAGTGATAATGATAGAGCGATGTTTGCTTTTGGTCATTATACGATAGCTATGAAAAATGCAAGGCCAGAAATTAAAGAGCTGACTATGGATGTTACAACATATACAAATGAAGAAAATGGTGCAGCACAGTACTTAAGAGAACATTTTTTAAAGTAAGTTTTTAATATCTTTTGCCTAACTATCCATACAAATAAATTTTTAAAGACAAAAAGGAAGAGCCTAGGACATAAATCCCAGAAAAATAGCACTCAGACGATTTATCCAATTCATCTGAGTGCTTCTTTTTGTTAATTCAATACTTCGTATTGTTGGCTCGCTTTCATAGGGGACAGCTTCAGCCTATAGTTTTCGGCTTGTCCTGTTCCCTCAAGATTCTCGTCAAAACACGTCATACTTATATGTAATTTTACATTAAGATACTTTTAAAAAATAAAGAGAAATTATAACTGAGAATATTTCAAAGTTTAGATTAATCAAAAGTTTTCGGAACCAGAAACAAAAGGAATCTGCAATCAAAGAAAAAATTGATATAAAACATGTTTTTGGATTTATGAAGGCTATTTTGGGTTACACTCGAATGTCGGTTAGAGGTATAAATAAAGTCAAAATAGCACTTGGCATTGTATTAATGGCACTTAATATAAGGAAAGTAGTAGTAACCATAATCAAAACAATAATGAAAAAAGCAATTTCTATATTGTTTCAATAGAAATTGCTTTTGTTCATTTGTCCAAGAACTTTATGTCCCGGACGCTTTAATTTTGTATGAAAAGTTATTTATCAGATTGATTTAAATTGTTTTTTAAATTTTTTGTTTCATCATTTGCTTTATCTTGAAGTTGATCTGATTTTTGGTCTATATTTGATTTTGCTTTTTCAGTAGTATTAGTTACGCTACTATTTACTTTTGAATCTTGATTATCTGTAATATTTGCGTTCTTTTTCTTATCTTTTTTTGATTTATTATGATTAGACGGTTCGCCATTACGGTTAAAGTATTGAATAATGGCTAAAATATTCACATAATAAACAGCTAATCTAACAATGATAACAATAACATGGACAATATAAATTAAAATCGTAGCCATATTTTGAGAAATACCGCCAGTTAAAATAGAAATTAATTGGCTGATTGGACTAGCTAAGATAATAACGATTAAATTTAATAGTAATAAACCAATGTAGAATTTGAACCATGTTTTTTGACCATTTTTAATGCCTTTAAAACCACGTTTCACTGAATTCCAAGCACCATTTTTAGGTTCTTTGATAAATGCTACAGTATAGTTAATGATAATTATAGCTAACAGCCAATAAACAAATGATTTAATGAAAAGTGTTAAAGTACCTGCAATCATTTGGAACGCTAGTGAATATCCAAGCGCGTGATCTGAATTACTTAGTGGACCTTGTATTGCTTGGTATAATTGAATGATTCCTAACTGAAGCAATTGCGCGATTACTTCACCTAACACTAATGCGATAATTATAAATAATATCGTGATTAATGAAAGTTTTAAAGCTTTTAAATATTTACCTTTTGCGAACACTGAAAATAAATCTTTAAAATTAACCTTGTCTTTATTTAAAGCTTTGTCTATAGTGTATATAGTCCCAGCTATTAAGGGATAGCCTACAAATAAAAATACTAAGATAGGTACAAGTATTGCAAGGACTATTCCAAAAATAGGACCAGCCACTGATTGTTGCATAGCCATTGACATCATTAATTTATATATAGCTGGTTGTAATGGCATAAACGTTAAAATAGTTAAAGCGAATAGTATTATAAAACTTACGATTGTAAACAGTAATACTTTAGCATTTTGGGGTTTTGCATTTTGTAATGCTAATTTATGGAAATTAAACAAATTTTAAGCACTCCTTTTTCGTCATAAGCATACGATATCAAAAATTTTAAGATTTTAAAATAAATAGGTAACAAAATCGATATAAAATGTTAAAATGTCCTAATGAGAAAAAGTTGAAAGGAGATATCATCATGAAATTTGCAATTATAACTGATGTCCATGGTAATTTTGATGCATTAGAAACTGTTCTGGATGATATTGATAGAAGAGAAGATATCAATAAAATATATAATCTAGGTGATAATATTGGTGTTGGACATGAAACGAATAAAGTACTTGATGAAATCTTTGATAGAGATGATATTGAAATCATTGCAGGTAATCATGATGAAGCAGTAATGTCAATTGTAAACGGTACACCTTATCCTGAAGACTTAAAAGATAAATTCTATGAACATCATCAATGGATAGAGAGTCATTTAGATGAAGATTACTATGACAGACTAAATGAGTTACCTCGTGTTATTGAGAAAACATTCTGTCATAAAAAAGTATTATTTATTCATTACGAAATTCCTAATGATCAATTAACAACACCAATTGATGGACAGCCATTCAGTCCTATTGTTGAACCGAATGAAGAGAACATGAAAACACTTTTTGGGGATAAAGACGCAGATTTAATTGTATTTGGGCATAATCATACCGTGCACCTATTTGATGATAAATCAACAATTTATTTCAATCCGGGTTCTGTAGGTTTGAATAATGGTGCATATGCAGTTTATGGAATTGTAACTATAGATGAAAATGAATTTTCGTTTGAACGCGTGAAAGTACCATACGATAATGAAGAATTCATTAGAGGATTTGATGAGAAACAAGTTCCTGCCAAAAAACTTATTTTTGATAAATTTTTATAAATAAAATGTAAAAAAGCTGATAGCCATATCCTAAGTACGCACCCACTAAAGTCTTAACTTTAAAAGGGAAGGTAACTTATGGAGGCTATCAGCTTTTTAGTGTTATGCATTTAATAGTTAATGGCTATGAGCATGATGATGGTGATGAGACTTTTGTATATCATTGGCTGAACATAGTGTATCACTGTCATGTTTATGATTGTTGGTTTCTAATTGGATAGTCATATGTTGAATATTCAAATGCTGAAGTTTGTGTTCTAATTTATTAAGTAGATTCTCACATTGTTTGACGGACATATCACTAGGGACAACGGCATGACAACTTAACGCGTTCATTTCATTAGAAATAGTCCATATATGGCAGTCATGGACATTTTCAATTTCATTTTCTTCAGTAATTGTAGAAATGACTTCGTTCATATTAATGTCAGTTGGTGTGCCTTCCATTAATATATTTAAAGAAGATTTTGTTATACCTAAACTACTTTTTATTATAAGTATAGAAACGATAATACTGGCGATAGGGTCTGCAATCGTTAAGTTTAAGGTCCATATGAGTATGGCAGCAATGATTGCGCCTACGGAACCTAATAAATCACCCATAACATGTAGGAAGGCGCCACGCATATTAATATTATTGGAAGTGTCGCCGCCTTTGAACATAAATAAAGCGACAATGATATTAACAATAAGTCCAATTACGCTTATAACGAACATCTCTGTTGACTTAACATCTTCTGGGTTGAAGAAGCGGCCAATGGCTTCTACGATGATAACAATGCCGATAATAAAGAGTGTTACACCGTTAAATAACGCTGCCAGTATCTCAAATCTTTTATAGCCAAAAGTTTTACTTTTAGTAGCATTTTTTTCAGCATAGATAAAAGCTAGCAAAGCTACGCCTAAAGATATTGTATCGCTAAACATGTGTAAACCATCAGATAATAGCGCCAAACTATTTGAAACAAATCCTCCGATTATTTCTACAATCATAAAGATTCCAATAATTAAAAAACTAATGAGTAATATTTTTTTATTATTTGTGTGTACATGACCATGTGAATGATCATGACCGTGATGTCCAGACATAATTAGTGCCCACCTTTCAATTATTGTTTATGACTAGCATGATGAATTGCTTGTTTAAGTAATGTAGTAACATGTGTATCATCGATTGTATAAATCATAGATTGTCCATCTCGATTCCCTTTGACCAAGTGGGCTTGTTTAAGTATACGTAATTGATGAGAAACGTTAGATTGACTTAAGTCTAATACATGAGCAATATGACCCACGCTACTTTCTCCTTGAATTAATAGATGCATTATACGTAAGCGATTGCCGTCACTAAGCGCTTTGAAAATATCAGTTACCTGTTCAATCGTTTGTTCATTAAATGATTCTTCCAAAGTAAGCCCTCATTTCTAATATTGATTTAGTATATGAATATATGTTCATATATTAATGTATTTTTTAGAAAATGTCAAAGTCAAACAGATTTCGTTTCAAAATAAAACAAAAGTGGTAAAGTCTAATTAATAATTTTTTAAGGAGGCTATAAAATATGAGTACATTAGTTATTGGAGCAAACGGTGGCGTAGGCCAATATTTAGTTAAACAATTAAAAGAGCGTGGAGAGTCATTTACAGCAGGTGTTAGAAAAGAATCTCAAGTTGAAGCGTTAGCTTCAGAAGGTGTTGATGCGATTTTAATCGATGTCGAAGCAGACGATATAGACACTTTAACACAAAAAATTAATGGCTTTGATAAAGTTGTATTTTCAGTCGGATCTGGCGGTAGCACTGGTGCGGACAAGACGATTAGTGTTGATTTAGATGGCGCAATTAAAACAATTAAAGCAAGTGAGACAAACAATGTTAAACAATATGTCATGGTCTCAACTTATGATTCAAGAAGATTAGCATTTGATGCAAGTGGTGATTTGAAACCTTACACGATTGCAAAACACTACGCTGATGAATACTTGAAGCAGGCTGATGTTAACTATACGATTGTACATCCTGGTGGCTTAACAGATGAAGCTGCCACAGATAAAATAGAAGTTGGTGCGTTCTTCGAAGGAAGAGGAACGATACCACGTGAAGATGTGGCTTCCGTTATTAGAGAAGTATTAAATAGTGATAATCTTTTAAATTCAGAATTTCAAATCGTTAGTGGAGATATCTCCATATCTGATGCATTAACTAAATTTAATCAATAATTATGATTAAAATAATGAGTCAATTGGACATAACTAAAGCTAAAGTATATTTAATATAAAAAAGCAGTAGAAGGAAGATTGTTAAAGACAATTATTCCGACCTTTTTAACTTTTTATAGCGTGTGTTAACGAAATCCTATGTTAAAAGATTAGGTTTCGTTGACACACGCTTTTTTTAGAGCTTTTTGTAGCCCTTTTATAGTATCTTTTAGCGAAAATTTGATACAATGATAGATATCGTTTGGAGGTAATTATGAAAATTTCAAACACGAAAATCTATGAGCAGGTCGCAGATATTATTTTAGAGCAAATTAAAGCAGGCGATTACCAAGTGGGTGACAAACTCCCTTCTATACAAAAGCTTGGAAAGCAATACGGCGTTAGTGTAGCTTCGGTAAGAGAGGCTTTAAATGCTTTGAGAACCATAGGGATTATTGAAATGAAACAAGGTTATGGCACATTTATTAAACAAACAGAGCCTACCTTTTTTGAACTTGGTGACAAATTCACGTCGCTAAGTCAAATCAAAGAATTGTTAGAATTACGGGAAATTGTTGAAAGTGCTACTGTAGAAAAAGCTGCCTTATATCGAACTGAGGAAGATTTGGTGCAACTCAAGCAAGCACTAGTTGAAATGGGTAAAGTTGTAACAGATGGTACTTCTGGTGAAGAAGCTGATTTAGAGTTTCACCTCTCAATTGCAAAAGCAGCCAAAAATACATTATTAGTTGAGCTATTAAATAATATTTCTGAACTAATGCGAAATTCTATGGAAGAAACAAGGAAGATTTTTATTTATAGCAAGCAAAAAACAATGAATAAACTATTAGAGGAGCATGATGTAATATATCAAGCAATTCTAAAGCAAGATGGTGTCAGAGCCGCAGATGCGATGCGTGCACATTTATTAGAGGTAAAAGAAACGATATTAGCTAATTTCAAAGCATAATCGCGAAAAGTGAATCTTAAAGAATAACTCCAAAATGGTTACGCTAAAAAATTTTTAGTAGTGTTAGTAAAAGACACAAATTAATTTGCATAAAATAAAAGCCCAAACTTTTCCGAAGTTTGGACTTTATCGCAAATTAAATGTGTTGAAAAAGTAATCAACAATTTCAACTAAATCATAATTAATACATTACCTTATATGTAAAAAACAGATAGAGCACATTACTGTAGCTCCACTATTAATTATAAAATTAATCATGATCAATTAGCAAGCGTTAATTGATTAAAAACTTGAAAGATAAAATAACCGTTCAATAAAATGTCATAAAATGTTATTGAACAAAATATAATAGACTACCTAATTTCATAAAGCATTGATATAATTAAAAGTGGCTTCAAAGTGCTAGTATTGTGAGTTAAGCGTTTATTCTAAGGGGATGAATATGATACAATCACAATGGTTCTGAAAATTTTGAAATGATACGCATATGACAATCATGCAAAAGTATATAAGATAAATATAATAATTAAATTACAACTTAAGAATTTGGAGGTGTGATATATGCCGTTATTTTTAAAGCCAGTATTTCATGAGAAAATTTGGGGAGGCAATCGTTTAAAAGATTATGGATATGATTTACCCAGCGATTATGTAGGAGAAGTATGGGGGATATCAGCACATCCAAATGGTAAGTGTGAAATATTGAATGGTCCATATCAAGGACAAACGTTAGATCAAGTCTGGATTGAGCATCGAGAATTATTTGGCGACTTTCCAAGCCAAGAGTTTCCATTAATGACCAAAATAGTAGATGCGAGAGAATCTTTATCGGTTCATGTTCATCCAGATGACGCCTATGCATATGAAAATGAAAAAGGGCAATATGGTAAATCAGAATGTTGGTATATTATTGATGCTGTAGAAGGTGCAGAAATTATCTATGGATTAAATACAGAATCAAAAGATCTCGCAATAGATAAAATTGAAGAAGAAGATTGTGAAGCATTGTTAAATAAGGTGAAAGTTAAGCCGGGCGAGTTTTATTTTATACCTGCTGGAACAATTCATTCTATTGGAGAAGGTATACTTGTTTATGAAACGATGCAATCTTCAGATGTTACATACAGGGTTTATGATTATGAGCGCACTCATGAGACAGGAGACAAACGTGCGTTAAATAAAGATAAAGCGAAAGACGTAATTGAACTTTCTAATGATAATATTAATATTCCCACAGACACAGAAATTATTGAAAACCATAAAAGAACACAACTTGTGTCTAGTGACTTTTTTACCATTGTAAAATGGAAAATTTCTGGCACTTTAAATTATATGAAACCGAGAGAGTTCGTATTAGTATCTGTACTTAAAGGAGAAGGACAAGTCATTATAGATGGAGAAGTTTATACTTTAAATCAAGGACAGAATTTTATCCTAACTTCCGATGATTTAGATACTATATTTGAGGGTGACTATGAACTAATAGTAAGTTATCTATAGTTAAAACAGTGGGAGAGTATGCACATGTATAAATTTTTATATGTTTCCTTAATTTGTGGCCTATTAGCTGGCGCCGGTACGTTTCTGAAAATACCTATCTTTCCCTCAATGGCTTTTCCAATTATAATCGGTGCGCTTGGTATTATTTCAGCATTAATTACGCTTCCAGATAAAGAGATAAGCGGTATGTTGAAATTTGGCGGTGTATTAATTAATTTGATGCCTATTATGGGGGCGCTAACTTTAGCGCAATGATTTATAATTTTGAGGCTGAGACATCTATTTATGTCTCAGCCTCAAATATTCTGTCATATATAATTAGATAATATGAAATAGATACATTATTTTATTTCAAATTAACTAATCATATCTATCGTATAAGTATGTGAAATTAATAAATATATATGCCAATTAAATGATGATTTGACTTTTTGATACCTTTTTATAAACTGCTAAAAATTACTTAAACCATTTGAACTTTAAAAGTTTACCGATGGATAAATATGTTAAAATAGAATTTAAATTGGGGGTGACAAGATTGGATAAAGTAAGAGGAGTTGTTATGACATTAGTTATCGCGATGGTAGCCACAATCATGGGCAGTAAATTCCCCATAATTGGAAGTGCTATTTTTGCCATAATACTTGGTATAATAATTAATAATGTAATCTTAATTCCCAAAAAATATGAAGCAGGTATTAAATTCAGTAGTAAGAAAATACTGCATTATAGTATTGTAGTATTAGGGTTTACACTAAGCTTTCAATCCATAGGCGTCATTGGATGGAAATCATTACCAATTATTATTGTTACATTATGTGCTGCGTTTTTGGCAGTATTCTTATTGATGAAAATACTTAAAATAAATGAGCATCTCAGTATATTAATTGGTGTTGGTACAGCGATATGTGGTGGTTCTGCTATCGCAGCAACGAGCCCAGTTATCAAGGCGAGAGAAAGCGAAGTTGCTTTTGCAATTTCAACTATTTTCTTATTTAATTTATTGGCTGTTTTTATCTTTCCACCTTTAGGTCACATTATGCATATGAGTCAAAGCGCGTTTGGCTATTTTGGTGGAACGGCTATTAATGATACTTCAAGTGTGATTGCAGCAACATCAAATTATGGTAAAACAGCGTTAGAAACTGGTGCAGTTGTAAAATTAACACGCACATTAATGATTATCCCAGTGGTATTATTTTTTACATATAGAACGATACGTAAAGAAAGAGAAGCACAGACGGATACATCAATTGCTAAAATATTCCCATGGTTTATTGTATGGTTTGTTGTAGCTTCCTTAATTAGTACTATTTTCAATTTTTCACCAATGGTCATTAGCTTTTTCCAACAAGTATCATTATTTTTAATTACAATGGCTATGGCAGGTATTGGTTTGAACGTTAACTTTAATCAATTTAAGCAGGCTGGTTTCAAACCAGTATTACTTGGTTTAGTTACATGGGTTGTAGTGATTGTAACAAGTTTGATTACAATGAAGTTAGTTAACTTACTATAATGTTTGTTCTAAATGATTTTTTTGAATATAATAGGAAAAATAGAATTTTTATATGAGATAAGGAGTATCTAAATGGTAGAGGAAACAAGTTATTTTTGGTTAAACTGCGGTTATAATCGCTGGAATCATAATGAACCAATGGTAGGACAAACGACATTATTTGAATCAGGTGCACAATTTAATCCTTCACAAGGTTTCCGATCCTTTAAACAAGCTAAAGTAGGAGATCGAGTTGTCTTCTATCAAGTACAGATGGATACTGGCTTATTAGGTTTTGGAGAAATTACAAGTGTTCAAACTGGCGCACAAAATAAAATTCGTGTTCATTTTCAGTTGCAAGAACAACTGAAGCCTTTAACAGCTGATTATTTAAAGAGAAGCGAACAATTAGAATTTAGAATGAGTAATATGAAAGAGACACTTTTTAATCAAATTACAAAAGAAGAATTTGAATTAATCGTTAGTTTAGGTAAAGGTGAAACTAAAATTCCTAGATACTTTTTTGTATCAGAAGCACAAGAGTTTGAACCAAAATCATATAATACAATTTATACACATACCTATAACGGGATTAAACGCAATGGTTACCATTTTTATACGCAACTTGAAATCGGTGATAAACTTGTTTTTTATAATAAAAAACGAGACCAATCTGTTATTGGTATAGGTGAAGTCAGTAAACATATACATGAAAAGGCGCCGATACCCGGTAGAACCAATAGTACTGCTATTGAAATTTATTTTGAAAAGGAAATTGAACCTGTATCACTTGGTACATTGAACAAGCATCCTAAATTAAAAAACATTTACTTTTTACAGGAAAATGCTAAACAAGCTATTGCTAGTTTGTCTCAAGTACAATACGAGGCAATACTTGATATGAGCGCAAATGATGGACTGAAATCACAATTTGAGTCCGTTCCTACTGAAAATGTTATTGATAAAGCGCAAGAAGAGTTGAAGCCATTCATTCTACTTGTTGTAGATAAAGGCGAAGGTCTAAAAGCGGCAGAAGACTTGTTACAGAAGACAAACGCGAATCCTGTAATAACAATAGGTCACCCTGATTTTTCTGAAGATATGCTTTATGGTAAATACTTACCAAATGAAACAGGTGCATTATATTATAGAGAAGGATTTATTACTAATCTCATGCCACGTAAAGATAAAAGTTATTTAGTGATAGATAACTTTAATCGAATTGATCCAGATGTATTTCAAGCTTATATCAATGTATTAGAAGGTTATGAAGTAACATTACCGCGCTATAATAAAGATGGCACAATGGTAAAATGGTCTAGAAAGAAAGATTCATATTATCACTTTAACCCTAATTGGCATATTGTGGGTGTGACTTATGATAATTTAAATGATATTAAACAAAAGTATACCGAACAATTTTTAAAATACACTAGAATTGTGAAAGTAAATCAAGACTAATGTAAATGACCATCACTTATCACTAAGAGGATACGATGAATTTTTTCACCCTCTGTATGCTTCGGAGCATATTAACTGCTGGCATAGTCTTGTCTTTAAAAGCGTTTGAATTATATTGACAACAGTTTAATATTAAGTTGGAATTTTAGATATTTGTATATTTTTAATCGCGTAATTTAGCTTACAATCGTCTTATTTAAAGACGAGGTAAGCTTTTTTATTGTGTTCATTTCATAAAATGAACAATATATCATTTATAGTGAATAAAGGTATGATTTATTCTATGTAATTTAGGTTATAATAAATATAGGAGAATTTTAATTTATGAATAATTAACTATAAAGTTATATAATATAAGGAGTGGTGAATATGCCAATAGTTTATTATGATAGTAATTGTGTTTATTGTTATAATTATGCAATATGGTTGATACAAAAAGGTTTATCTAGACGGTACCAATTTGCGTCATTGCAAGGTGATACAGCACAGAACCTATTATCAAACTATCCTGAAACTCAACAATATGATAGCGTGATATTGCAAGAAGGAGATCACTTAGAATATAAATCAGATGCAATTACAACATTGATAACTTCATTGACTAATTATAAGTGGTTAGGGGTATTATTACATTTAACTCCTAAATTCATTAGAGATTTAGGTTATCAGTTATTTGCTGACAATAGAAATCATATGTGGAAAACACATTGGCATCAACCAAATGATTACGAAAAATCATTTTTTATTGATTAATGAATTTTAGCTGAAACTACGGAGGATACAATCATGGGGAAAATTATAGTGATAGGTAGCGCATCAATTGATTTGGTAGTACAAACAGAAATCTTACCTGAAGCCGGAGAGACAGTAATGGGGAGCTCTTTTTTTACAAACCCAGGAGGTAAAGGGGCAAACCAGGCAGTCGCAGCAGCTAGGCTAAGTAATGAAGTCTATATGATTGGCGCTGTTGGTGATGATGATAATGGCAAACATATTCTATCAAATTTAGAACAAAATAATGTCAATACAACTTATATGGATATTATCGAAAATGAAAAGTCTGGTACTGCACATATCACTTTGTTTGATGATGATAACCGTATCATTTTTGTACCTGCATCAAATAATTATGTGACAGCAGAAAGTGTGCTGCCGAAACTTAAAAATTTTAGTGCAGGAGATATTATTGTAATGCAACACGAAATACCAGAGTCAACGATACAAGCAGTTGTTGATTATGCTATTGATCATGGTATGAAGGTTATATTAAATCCAGCGCCATATCGAAAGTTGGATAAAGCAATAATCGATAAAGTAACGTGGCTAACACCTAATGAAACTGAAAGTGAATTACTATTTGATTATCAAGTTGATGATGCATTAAAAGCATATCCACATAAATTGATTGTTACTAAGGGCGCTTCAGGAGCAATGTATTATAGTGATTCTCAACAGTTAGTAGAGGGGTACAAAAAGCAAGTAATCGATACTACTGGTGCTGGTGATACATTTAATGGTGCATTAGCAGTTGCTCTAATTGAGAATAAGCCATTAGAACAAGCAGTTGCTTTTGCTAATTTAGCAGGTAGCTATTCAGTAACTGGATTAGGAGCTCAAGGTGCAATGCCGTACAGAAAAGACTTAGAATGAACAAGGTTTATTTATTCTATGGTGAAGGGCTATTGTCATCGATATACAGATTAAAATAATTCTAATTTAAATACAAGAAACTCTTTACAAATTATAATGATTATAATATAATAATAGTTGTAATTAAGAAATTGTATTATCATTCTATGGAGATTATGAATTTTAAAAGGAGAGATTTTTTATGGCAAAAAATAATGAAGAAGTAGTAAAAGTATTAAACCAACAAGTAGCGAACTGGACAGTAGCATTCACTAAATTACACAATTTTCATTGGTACGTAAAAGGGCCTAATTTCTTCTCATTACACACTAAATTTGAAGAATTATATGATGAAGCAAGTCAATATATTGATGATTTAGCTGAACGTATTTTAGCAGCAGGAGGTAATCCAGTAGCAACCTTAAAAGAAAGTTTAGAACTTTCAATTATCGAAGAAGCTGGAAAAGGTTATAAAGCCGAAGAAATGGTTGAAGAACTTTCAAAAGATTTCGAGAATATATCTGAACAGTTAGAACAAGCGATTGAAGTTGCTTCAAATGCAGACGACGATGTAACTGAAGATATGTTCATCGGTATGCAAACAAACATTGATAAACATAATTGGATGTTAAAATCTTACTTAGGTAGATAAGTAAGTTATTATAAACTATAAATAAATATAAAAAGAAGCTTTTCAGATATTTTTGTACTGAAAAGCTTCTTTTTTATTTATCTCTGAAATTAATAGCTATACTGTTAGTTTTCTGCCACAGTGAAGATTAACAGTAATATTCAATCTTTAATTATTCGGCGATTTCTAACGCAATTTCCATCATTTGAGTAAATGAGTTTTGGCGTTCTTCGGCTGTTGTAGCTTCATCGCGTAAGATATGATCACTTACTGTGAAGATACCTAAAGCTTTTTTATTTGCATAAGTAGCATTTAAGTATAATGCTGCTGATTCCATTTCAATACCTAAGACACCCATGCGTTGCCATCTCTCATTGAATGTTTCGTCAGCATTATAGAATGTGTCAGACGATAGGATATTACCAACATGAGTTGTTGCACCAATATCATCTGCTTTTTGTTTTGCTTTCAATATTAAGTCAAAATCTGCCAACGGTGCAAAGTGGCCTGGAATGTTGTATTGCTCAACATAACTAGAATTTGTTGAAGCACCTTGAGCAATGATAACGTCATAAAGGTTTACATTCTCTTGTAATGCACCACAAGAGCCGATGCGAATAATCGTTTCAACATCAAAGAAATTATAAAGTTCATAAGAATAGATACCAATACTTGGTACACCCATTCCGGAGCCCATTACTGATACTTCCTTACCATTGTATGTACCTGTATAGCCGAACATATTACGTACTTCGTTAAACTGTTCAACATTTTCTAAATAATTATCAGCAATATATTTTGCTCGAAGCGGATCGCCTGGCATTAATACAGTTTTAGCGATTTTAGTCCCATTAGGTTGAATATGAGGTGTTGCTTTTGTCATAGTCATCTTCTCCTTTAAATTCTTTATCAAATTAAAGATAACATTTGTTTATTATTTTTGCTAATTTTTGTAATATAGAGATAAAGAAAAGTTGTTTATTAAGGATATGTTATTAATTTTGCTTTATAATTATGAGTGGTATGAAAACATATAGATAATTAGGAGGATTTAATATGAATTACGCAAAATATATAGATCACACATTACTTAAACCTGAGTCTACGAGAGCTCAAATTGATAAAATTATTGAGGAAGCTAAGTCATTTAGCTTTAAATCAGTTTGTATCAATCCTACACATGTTAAATATGCTGCAGAACAACTTAAAGGTTCTGATGTATTAGTATGTACGGTTATCGGGTTTCCTTTAGGTGCATCTACAACAGAAACAAAGATGTTTGAAGTTGAAGATGCGATTAAAAATGGCGCGTCTGAAGTAGATATGGTCATCAATATTGGGGCATTAAAAGACGGTCGTTTCGATGAAGTACAAAAAGATATTGAAGGCGTAGTAGGCGCTGCAAATGGAAAAACAGTTAAAGTTATTATTGAAACATGCCTATTAACAGATGAAGAGAAAGTTAAAGCATCAGAATTAAGTAAAGCAGCTGGTGCAGATTTTGTTAAAACTTCAACAGGCTTTGCTGGCGGAGGGGCTACTCCGGAAGATGTGAAATTAATGAAAGATACTGTAGGAGACGATTTAGAAGTTAAAGCATCAGGTGGTGTAAGAAACTTAGAAGACTTTAACCAAATGCTTGAAGCGGGCGCAACGCGAATTGGTGCAAGTGCAGGTGTTCAAATCGTTCAAGGTTTAGAAAGTAATTCTGATTATTAATTAATCATTTAACATGGGAATATCAATGTTTTTACGTCTTTATTTGAAAAGGGAGGCCAACTCATATGAGAATGGTAGATATTATTGAAAAAAAACGTGATGGACAAATATTAACTAAACAGGAAATTGAGTATTTTATTAATGAATATACCAATGATAATATTCCAGATTATCAAGCATCAAGTTTAGCTATGGCGATATATTTTCAAGATATGAATGATGACGAACGTGCAGCATTAACAATGGCTATGGTAAATTCTGGTGATGTCATAGATTTATCTGATATCGAAGGAATTAAAGTAGATAAACATTCAACTGGCGGTGTGGGCGATACAACTACATTAGTATTAGCGCCTTTAGTTGCATCAGTAGGTGTGCCTGTAGCAAAAATGAGCGGGCGTGGATTAGGGCATACTGGTGGAACGATTGATAAATTAGAATCTGTCGAAGGGTTCCACGTAGAAATCAGCGAAGATAAATTTGTTAAGTTAGTTAATGAAGCGAAAGTCGCTGTTATAGGTCAAAGTGGTAACCTCACACCAGCAGATAAAAAGTTATATGGGCTTCGTGATGTTACAGGAACTGTAAATTCAATTCCATTAATTGCTTCATCAATCATGAGTAAAAAAATTGCCGCAGGTGCAGATGCCATTGTGTTAGACGTGAAAACAGGTAATGGTGCATTTATGAAGACAATTGAAGAGGCTGAAGCGTTAGCGCATGCAATGGTTCGTATTGGTAACAATGTAGGTAGAAATACGATGGCTATCATTTCTGACATGGGCCAACCGTTAGGTAATGCTATTGGAAATGCTTTAGAAGTTAAAGAAGCAATTGAAACTTTACAAGGTAAAGGGCCAAAAGACCTTACAGAATTAGTGATGACATTAGGCTCACAAATGATTGTCGTAGGTGGTAAAGCTAAGGATTTGGGTGAAGCACGTCAATTGTTAGAAAATGCAATTCAAAATGGTTCAGCACTAGAAACATTTAGAACGTTTTTAGAAAATCAAGATGGAGACGGTTCAGTTGTAGATGATGTTGAAAAATTACCACAAGCTAAGTATCAAATTGAATTACTAGCGCCAAAATCTGGCATTGTAACTGAAATTGTTGCCAATGAAATAGGAGTTGCTTCCATGATGTTAGGTGCAGGAAGACAAACAAAAGAAGATGATATTGATTTAAGTGTTGGTCTCGTACTACATAAAAAATTGGGAGACAAGGTGAATGAAGGAGAAGCATTATTAACCATTCATAGTAATAAAGAACAAATTGATGACGTTAAAGATAAACTCAATCAAAATATTACAATAAGTCAAACTGGTACTGAACCGACATTGATTCACAAAATTATTACTGAATAGGAGTGAACGTCATGACTACACCGTTTAAACGTGTACATTTAATCGTTATGGATTCAGTTGGCATTGGAGAAGGACCGGATGCCAAAGCTTTTAACGATGAAGGTAGCCATACATTAAAACACACATTAGAAGGTTTTAACCAAACCTTACCAAACTTACAAAAGCTTGGTTTAGGTAATATTGATCCATTACCGATTATTGGACAAGAATCACAGCCACAAGCTTTTTACACTAAAATGAGTGAAGCTTCAGTAGGTAAAGATACAATGACTGGTCATTGGGAAATTATGGGCTTAAATATAATGCAACCTTTTAAAGTATACCCAGAAGGCTTTCCTGAAGAACTTGTCAGTGAAATAGAATCATTAACTGGTCGTAAAGTTGTGGCTAATCGTCCTGCTTCTGGAACGCAGATTATTGATGAATGGGGCGAGCATCAAATGAAAACAGGTGATTTGATAGTTTATACTTCAGCGGACCCTGTACTTCAAATTGCTGCACATGAAGACATTATACCCTTAGAAGAATTGTATGATATCTGTGAGAAGGTTAGAGAGTTAACTAAAGACCCAAAATACTTGATAGGTAGAATTATTGCTAGACCTTATATAGGCGAGCCTGGTGCATTTACAAGAACTTCAAATAGACATGACTATGCTTTAAAACCATTCGGCAGAACAGTGATGAATGAATTAAAAGACAATGGTTATGATGTGATTGCTTTAGGCAAAATCAATGATATTTTTGATGGTGAAGGTGTGACTGAATCAATTCGTACCAAAGATAATATGGATGGTATGGATAAATTAGTTGAAACTGTACAAAGAGACTTTAATGGGATGAGTTTCTTAAACCTTGTTGATTTTGACGCGTTATATGGCCATCGTCGTGATAAAGGTGGTTATGCGCAAGCGCTTAAAGAGTTTGATGAGCGTCTACCAGAACTTATTAATCATTTACAGGAAGACGATCTTGTGATTATTACAGCCGACCATGGGAATGACCCGACTGCAGATGGCACAGACCATACAAGAGAGTTTATACCAGTATTGATGTTTAGCCCAAAAATTAAAGATTATCATGAATTAACAGTTGATAATACATTTAGTTCTTTAGGAGCAACGATTGCGGATAACTTTGGCGTGAAATTACCAGAGTTTGGTAGAAGTTACTTAAAAGAAATGGGTGTTGAAAAATGAATAAAATAGCAAGAGTAGTTTTTGGAATTGTTTTTAGCGTTGCTGGTGTCTTGCATTTTAAAGATGAACAAAAATTTAGAGCAATCGTACCGTCATATCTTCCGTTCAGAAAAGCAGCAGTGTTAATTACTGGTGTGTTTGAAGTTATTTTTGGTTTATTATTACTAACTCGCAAACCGTCACCATGCTTGAAAAAGTCTATCATTGCGTTTTTATGGGCTGTGTTTCCAGCCAATATTTACATGGCGCGTAACAATATGCCTTTAGGCGGCAAAGAACTACCAAAGTGGGCGTTGTATGGTAGGCTTCCGTTACAGTTTGTTATGATAAAGATGATAAGCAAACTATAAATTATGGTTTGAATAATACAGAAACGCTTCAGAGTGAACATTGATAAATGTATACTTTGAAGCTTTTTTTGATTTAAGGGTAAGGTTACTATATATGATTTAAATAGTTCTAAATATAACACTTACGTTTGATAAAAAAGATGAAGTTAAGCATAGATTTTTAAGCTTAACTTCATCTTTTTATTAATAACAAATAATTATTTATGTTCTATTTTCATTGTAAAGACTTTAGTTTAAAGTTACTTATTATCGCCATAAATATCATGCCATTCATCTTTTTTATCTAAAAATGTTTGCGCGATGTCTTTTGCGCCTTCTAATGAATGACTCTCTGCCCAACCACATTGTACTTCATTACAAGCGGGTACTTCTGTAGCATTTAATACGTCTTGAATTGTTTTTTCGATGATTTGTAGTACATCTCCATAATCATCATGGTTAATGAATGAAACGTAAAAGCCAGTCTGACAACCCATTGGACTAATATCAACGACTTTATCTGAATGGTTACGGATATTTTCAGCCATAAGATGTTCTAGTGAGTGTAATCCAGGCATATCCATATGTTCTTTATTTGGCTGTTTGAAGCGGATGTCATATTTATGAATAACATCTCCGTTTGCGCCTTCCATTTTCCCTGCAAGTCTTACAAATGGCGCAGATACGATTGTGTGATCTAAATTGAAGCTTTCAACATTCATTTTTGGCATGGTACGGCCCTCCTAATATTTTACCTAAGGTAATTGTAACAAGACCAAACAGTATTTACAATTTCTGTATTTGGTAAACCCATAGAACAACTATCAGTTATTATAAATTTCAGAAAATTAATGACAGAATCCAATAAACCCGATAGAATAAGTAATAATTAAAACAAGTTTTGTACGTTATAAATTGTGTTATTAAATAAATTACTTATTGCGTTTCACTTTAGTGTTAATCGCTATAAAGGCAATATTAGGAGGCGTATTTATACTATGGAAAACAAACAAATTATTTTAGATTACATAGAAAATGATAAATATAAATTTTTAGAAATGAGTCATCAAATACACCAAAGACCTGAATTAGGGAACGAAGAAATTTTTGCTTCTAGATCATTAATTGAAATGTTGATTGCAAATGATTTTAGAGTTGAAACAAATATTGCTGGTCATGCTACTGGTTTTATAGCTAGGTACGAATCAGATTTACCAGGTCCTACAATAGGATTTTTAGCAGAGTATGACGCTTTACCAGGTTTAGGTCATGCTTGTGGTCATAATATTATTGGAACAGCAAGCACTTTTGCAGGTATTGCGTTGAAGCAACTTATAAATAAAATAGGTGGGAAGATTATTGTGCTTGGATGTCCAGCTGAAGAAGGTGGGGAAAATGGGAGCGCTAAAGCAACTTATGTTAAAGAAGGCGTAATTGATGAATTAGATATTGCATTAATGGTGCATCCTGGAAACGAAACTTATAGAACGATTGATACTTTAGCGGTAGATGTTTTAGATATCAAATTTTATGGTAAAAGTACACATGCTTCTGAAAATGCTGATGAAGCTAGAAATGCGTTGGACGCAATGATTTCTTATTTTAATGGTGTAGCGCAATTGAGACAACATATTAAAAATGGACAACGTGTACATGGTGTCATATTAGACGGTGGTAAAGCGGCCAATATAATTCCAGATTACACACATGCGCGTTTTTATACAAGAGCAACTTCACGCCAAGAATTAGATATATTAACAGAACGTGTAGGACATATTGCAAAAGGTGCAGCCATTCAAACTGGTTGTGATTATGAATTTGGCCCAATACAAAACGGCGTAAATGAATTTATAAAATCTTCTAAGTTAGACGATTTATTTGCGAAATACGCAACTGAAATGGGAGAAGCCGTTATAGATGACGATTTCGGATATGGGTCTACAGATACAGGGAATGTAAGCCACATCGTACCTACAATACATCCGCATATTAAAATAGGATCTCGCAATTTGGTTGGCCACACGCATAGATTTCGTGAAGCTGCAATAAGTACACACGGTGATAATGCCTTAATCAGAGGCACGAAGATTCTTGCCTTAATGGGCTTAGAATTAATCACTAATAAAGCGTTGTTTGATGAAATTATTGAGCAACACCGATATATAAAGGAGCATAAAAAATGAATAATCGAAGCTCTCTGCACCCTCAATTAACACTTAGTGATCTTTATGATTCTAGTATTGTCTATACTTCAAGGCCATCATACGTTTCAAATCCTTGGTTAGAGCCTGAAGAACATCAATCTAATTTTCTAACTGGTAGAGAGCTCATCATCGCTAACCAAATGCCTGTAATAGTACATGAGGCATGTGTTACAAATAAATTGGAAATATTGTTTGAAGCAGTGGGTAAAGTTATCCCTTCAAATATTATTCGATTTAATGATCAAAGAAGTTATGAACAGGTGATTCAAGATTTAGCAATAAATGACAATAAAAAAATATATTTTCAATATATTCACGGTGAAGATATTGTAAACAAAGCGCATTATGCGTTAAATAAAGATGTTTTTATGGCTTTAAATAATAAAGCACGGATTCCAGAATGGACTAATTACAAATATTTACCTAAAAGAGAAGTTGTAGGGATTGATGATTTTAGTGATGCGGTTTCTTTTTGGGCATTTCCATTTGTTTTAAAACCTGGCGATGACTTACCGACAGCAGGTGGATATGGTGTTATGATTTGTAATAATGAAAGGGATTTAGAGCAAGCTAAAATCCGAATTGAAAAAGCAAAAAATGAAACAGATACAATTATTATAGAGCAAAAAGTAGAAATAGTTACGAATTATTGTGTACAATTTGCATATTCTAAAGATACAGGTATTCAATACATTGGTACATCCGACCAGATTACAGATGATTATGGTTCTTACAAAGGTAACCAAAATACACATGATGTTCCACAATCAGTGATTCAAGCTGGCAGAGAAATAATGGAAATAGGCGTAGCAGAAGGGTACTTTGGTATCGCTGGGTTTGATTTGCTATTAGATAAACATGGAGAAGTATTTGCCATAGATTTAAATTTCAGACAAAATGGTTCAACGAGTATGTTATTGCTAGAACCTGAATTGCAAGGTAGGTATCATAAATTCTTTAGTTATTTAGCACCAGATAATTGTGATAACGAACATTTCTTCAATACAATTGAAAAATATATAAATAAAGGTGTCTTATTCCCATTATCATATTATGACGGTGATTGGTATAAGAATGAAACTGTTAAATCAAGGTTTGGTTGTATTTGGCACGGAGAAAGTAAAGTGTTAGTGGAAGCAATGGAGCAACAGTTTTTAAAAGAACTGAAAAAAGACTGATATAATCTATAGAACCTATTAAAAGATGAATGTAGGTAATTTTTTTCAGTATCGTATAGAAAGTTGATATGCCTATGACAGTAAGCATAAGGCTCTTTCACAGTAACAGCCGTTTGCTGTCAAACTTTTATCATGAATATAAGTTGTATGTCTTCTCGTTTATTATCGGCGATTGACTAGAACCATGCAGTCCTTTATATTCTTAATATAGGTAATTTATTATGAATGGATTGAAGGTGTTTTGATGTCTTATAAAGAAAACTCATTTTTTAAAGAAATATTAATTAATGAAGTATTTTATGTTGCAACGGAAGCAAAAGAATTAATCAGACAAGAAGTAGATGGTAACAAGGTCGTATGTACATGGTCTGATAAAGAGACTGCTGAAGCTTACTTGAAAAAGCAAAAAATTGATTACGATAAAATTAAGAAGATAGATATCGATCGCTTTGTAACTTATGAAATCGATAATGTCTTTGAAGATAACGAACAAGTATTGATGAATCCTACTTCTGAAAAAGACGGTGAACTTATACCTATCGCAGAAGCTACGAATGAATTAATGTCTGATTTAGATAACATTCGTTTGAAAGAATTTGTTAAAGATGTTGCAAAAGAAGACGCAGTATTCGGTT
Source organism: Staphylococcus sp. 231237_7MaSpsaltlick (assembly GCF_043107035.1). Classification (NCBI taxonomy): domain Bacteria; kingdom Bacillati; phylum Bacillota; class Bacilli; order Caryophanales; family Staphylococcaceae; genus Staphylococcus; species Staphylococcus sp. 231237_7MaSpsaltlick. Next base: position 56,701 of record NZ_JBICNX010000016.1, on the reverse strand, counting down.
TGACAAATAAAAGCGTTAAACAATTTCTTATGATTAGTGATGAATCACATCAAAGACCTAATATCATGCCTGTATGGAGTATCAAAAACAGAGCTGAGAAGGTAAGAGATGAAGATTTTGAAGAGTGCGACATCATAGAAGTAGAAGGCGAAGTATTTGCTGAATGGTTAGATAACCTAAGAGATGATGATAACGCAGTTGCAATTGATTTGAAACCAGGCGTTTTAGGTAGTGTAGTACCTGCACAAAAAGTATTGGATCAGCTTCCTTTTTAAATTAAAAGGGCTCTAAGACATGAAAATATGTCTCGGAGTCCTTTTATCTTTACAGGCAGTAAATAATTGGATTTTGTTTATAAATGAATAGCACCTAGCGCCCCTGAAAAGGCGCCATGTTCAATATAATACGGTTTGAAGCCTCTTAACACGGTATAGTCTTTAACGACTTCTTTCAATAATTCATTGTTATGGAATGATGAACCGATATATGCAACATTTTCTGTGCTATGTTCTCTAGCTACAGTGATAGACATCGTAGTGATAACTTCACCGACGACACCTATGACAGAAGCCAATTTATCAGAATCTGTAAAGTTAGTATCTAAATTATGTAAGACATTACCAAAGTTTGCTGCTGTTAAATCACCAGATATGGGTGGCTCACTATCTTTATATATGTGTTTTACTTTCAAGTCAATAATATCTCTATCACCGTTTTGAGCAGTATCGGTTAATTTTTTATAGTCTTTTATTCCGGTTAATAGATAACCTAGGCCTTGTATCATACCTCCGCCAGTACCAACGCCACCGACACGCTGTTGACTATCTCCATTAGAAAAATGTATAGAAGTACCTGTACCTACATTTGTGAAAATGTAATCATCTAAAAAGTGTCCTTGTTCTTCAAGCAGTATTTCTAGCCCTTTGGCAGCTGCATCAAATTCAACAAATACACGTGCATCAAAATTTAATTTTTCATTTATGAGTGCAGCTTGACCGCCTGTCAAACTAATACTTTCACAGTCTTGTTGGTTCAACCATTTGATGACATCATCGATTTCCGTTGTTAATCTTGTATTATATTCACGTTTACCGGCATAATCTTGAACAATTTTAATAAGCGTTCCACCAGCATCGATGCCAATTTTCATCTTTGAATTCCTCCTAAAAAATTTCCATTTTAACTAATAGTATAATAAAATTTAAGAAAATCAACTAAGAATTTACTAGAGTAGCAATTTCTTCACTTGAATTAAGATTAAATATGAAAATAAATGAGTGAAATATAGACTCACATATTTTATTTTTTGAGAGAATAATTAGAATAGGCAAAATATCAATAAGTAATAGAGCGATGAATATATTTTAAAATTAATTCTAGTTTTATAGATTATTTCATGCGTAATAGTGGTATTAATAATTACTACTACGTTTTTAATAGGGGATATTAAATGGTGATTAAGCAAAATTTTGAAAATATTATAGTACAACCGTTTGAAGAAAAGTATAGAAAGGCACTTTATAATTTTAATTTAAATGAACGTCAACAAATCTATTCTTCTTTACCGAAAGATGTATTAGACGATGCAATAAATGACGAGGACAGAATCCCTAACATTGCACTAAATGAAGCGGGAGATGTTATTGGTTTTTTTGTGTTACATCAATATTATCAACATGAAGGATATGATACACCAAGCCAAGTCATTTATGTTAGGTCTTTATCTGTAAATGAAGATTACCAAGGTTATGGCTATGGCACGAAAATGATGATGTATTTGCCTCAATATGTTCAAGATTTATTTCCAAATTTTAACCACTTATATCTTGTGGTTGACGCAGAAAATAAAGGTGCATGGAATGTATATGAACGTGCAGGGTTTATGCATGCTGCGACAAAAGAAGAAGGGCCTATTGGCAAAGAGCGATTATATTATTTAGATTTGGATTCTAAGCATGTCTCATCGTTAAAATTAAAGCCAAATACAGACGAACAACCTTTTAACATCCATATCATAGATTTAATTAAAGATGGTCAAAAAGTTGGTTTTATAGCTATTGAACGACATGATGGAAGAATGAATATTTCTAAGATTGAAGTTAATAAAGATAAAAGACATCACGGTATTGCAGAAAGCGCGTTGAGACAACTAGCAACATATGTCAGAAAACATTTTGATGATGTGGAACTTTTGACTATTACACTTTTTGGAGAGAATAATGAATTAAAATCATTATGTATAAATAGTAATTTTGTTGAAATTGAAGCAGCTGATGACTTTATTGTTTTTGAAAAATATATAAATTACTAAATGCGATTGCGAAATTAAACATTGTCATTTATAATTTACATTTGTTATTATTACTTATGATGAACTTAGTACTGATTTGGATAAACGCCTTTGAAAGGAAGAATAAATAATGAGAATTCAAGATTATACAAAAGAAATGGTTGATGAGAAATCATTTATCGATATGGCTTATACATTATTAAACGAAAAAAATGATACGATGAATTTATATGATATCATTGATGAATTTAAAGCACTAGGCCACTATGAAGATGGACAGATTGAAGATAGAATTGTTCAATTTTATACGGATTTAAACACAGATGGACGTTTTCTAAATGTTGGAGAAAATATTTGGGGGTTACGTGATTGGTATTCAGTTGCTGATATCGAAGAGAAAATTGCTCCAACAATTCAAAAATTCGACATTTTAGATGACGATGCTGAAGAAGATAAAAACTTAAAATTACTTGGTGAAGATGAAACTGACGACGATGATGATATTCCAGCGGTAACTGATGACCAAGAAACACTAAACGATCCAGAAGACCCTGAAGAAGACGATGTAGATGAAGATCTAAATGAATCGGATATCGTTATCGATGAGGACGACGAAGATTTTGATGAAGAAGACGAAGAAGACGAAGAAGACGATGAAAATGAAGAAGAAGAAGAGGATTTTGAAGAATAATTCTTTGAGATTTAATTGACTTTTTCCAGGAACATGATAAAATTTTATTCGGGCTCCTTTAAATAGGACGACGTGTATAAATAATATACGCTCCCCCTTACAACCATGTGAGAGGGAGCGATTTTTTTATTTAAATTACTATATAAGCTTTATAATATTTTTAATTTAGGTGATTGTTTGTAAAGGCAATTCGTACATATAAATCATTTGCTATGTAAAAACTACCTCACAAATTAATTAACCACTGAATTGGAAATGTATTTGTCAATCATAGGTATTGAAGGAAATTACTGTTTTAATAATAGGAGGCAGAACATGACAAAATTTATTTTTGTAACTGGTGGAGTTGTTTCTTCATTGGGTAAAGGTATCACAGCAGCATCTTTAGGAAGATTATTAAAAGATAGAGGATTAAAAGTAACTATCCAAAAATTCGATCCCTATTTAAACGTAGATCCAGGTACGATGAGTCCTTATCAACATGGTGAGGTATTTGTAACGGATGACGGTGCAGAAACAGACCTAGACTTAGGACATTACGAAAGATTTATTGATATAAATTTAAATAAATATTCAAATGTAACTGCAGGTAAAGTCTATTCTCATGTATTGAAAAAAGAACGCCGTGGTGATTACTTAGGTGGTACTGTACAAGTTATTCCACATATTACAAATGAAATAAAAGAACGTTTACTTTTAGCAGGGGAAAGTACAAATGCAGATGTTGTTATTACTGAAATCGGTGGTACGACTGGTGATATTGAATCATTACCATTCATTGAAGCAATTAGACAAATTCGTAGTGACTTAGGGCGTGAAAATGTAATGTATGTACATTGTACGTTACTACCTTATATTAAAGCAGCCGGCGAAATGAAAACAAAACCAACACAACACAGTGTAAAAGAATTACGTGGACTTGGTATACAACCAGACTTAATTGTAGTTAGAACAGAATATGAATTAACACAAGACTTAAAAGATAAAATTGCCTTATTCTGTGATATTGATAAAGCAAGTGTTATCGAGTGTCGCGACGCTGACTCACTATACGAAATCCCATTACAATTAAGTAACCAAGATATGGATGATATTGTAATAAAACGTTTAGAATTGAACGCGAAATATGAAACACAATTAGATGAATGGCAATATTTATTAGATACTGTAAATAGTTTAGATGGAAAAATAACAATTGGTTTAGTAGGTAAGTATGTAAGCTTACAAGACGCTTATCTTTCAGTTGTAGAATCATTAAAACACGCGGGATATCCATTGAAAAAAGATATCGAAGTAAGATGGATCGATTCTAGTGAAGTAACAGATGACAACGTCTCAGAAGTCTTAGCTGATGTAGACGGTATCTTAGTACCGGGTGGATTTGGCTTCCGTGCGAGTGAAGGGAAAATTTCTGCAATTAAATATGCGCGCGAAAATAATGTACCTTACTTTGGTATATGTTTAGGTATGCAACTTGCAACTGTTGAGTTCGCTAGAAATGTAATCGGTCTTGACGGTGCACATTCTGCTGAGTTAGATCCTAGTACGCCACATCCAATTATCGATTTATTACCTGAACAAAAAGATATTGAAGACTTAGGTGGTACATTACGTTTAGGATTATATCCTTGCCATATTCAAGAAGGTACTTTAGCTCACGATATTTATAACGAAACAAATATTGAAGAAAGACATCGTCATCGTTATGAATTCAATAACGATTATAGAGAACAACTTGAAGCAAACGGCATGGTCTTTTCTGGTACTAGTCCAGATGGCCGTTTAATTGAAATGGTAGAGATTCCTGAAAATGACTTCTTCATTGCTTGTCAATTCCATCCAGAATTTTTATCAAGACCTAACCGTCCACAACAGATTTTTAAAGCATTTATTGAAGCATCTTTAAAACATCAACAAAGTAAATAATATATAGATTAAACGTGATATCAGAAAGTTAGTATTTAACTTATTTCTAATATCGCGTTTTTTATAGTTGTATAAAAATATAAAATTTAAATTGCTGTATTTATTTAAAAAATGGTATAAATTATAAGATTTTCTCTTTTTGAATAAAAAATGTAAAATAAAAACGCTTACAATTATATAGAAGAATGCAAAAATGATAGGACTTTGATATAATTAGATTGTAAAAATATGTGCTTAAAGCACCAAGGAGGAACTTTCATGCCTTTAGTTTCAATGAAAGAAATGTTAATAGACGCAAAAGAAAATGGTTACGCAGTTGGTCAATACAACTTAAATAACTTAGAGTTTACACAAGCGATTTTAGAAGCTTCTCAAGAAGAGAACGCTCCAGTAATCCTAGGTGTATCTGAAGGTGCTGCTCGTTACATGGGTGGTTTCTACACAGTTGTTAAAATGGTTGAAGGATTAATGCACGACAAAGAAATCACTATTCCTGTAGCAATTCACTTAGACCATGGTTCAAGCTTTGAAAAATGTAAAGAAGCAATCGATGCTGGTTTTACTTCAGTAATGATTGATGCTTCTCACGGTTCATTTGAAGACAATGTTGAAATCACTTCAAAAGTTGTTGAATATGCGCATGAACACGGCGTTTCAGTTGAAGCGGAATTAGGAACTGTTGGTGGACAAGAAGATGATGTTGTTGCTGAAGGTGTTATCTATGCAGATCCTAAAGAATGTCAAGAACTTGTTGAAAGAACAGGTATTGATACATTAGCTCCAGCCTTAGGTTCAGTACACGGACCTTACAAAGGTGAACCTAAATTAGGATTCAAAGAAATGGAAGAAATTGGTGCTTCTACTGGTTTACCTCTAGTATTGCATGGTGGTACAGGTATCCCTACTAAAGATATCCAAAAAGCAATCCCGTTTGGTACAGCTAAAATTAATGTAAATACTGAAAACCAAATTGCTTCTGCTAAAGCTGTTCGTGAAGCGTTAGATAATGACAAAGAAGTTTATGATCCTCGTAAATATTTAGGACCAGCTCGCGAAGCAATTAAAGCTACAGTAATTGGTAAAATTAAAGAGTTTGGTACATCTAACAAAGCTAAATAATTTAACTATTATATAGCAAACGTTGACTAGGTTATAATTGTTATAATGACATTCTACACTACTGCTAAGTGGCTTAAATCATAAGCACTGCGATTGTCTAATTATTAAATAAGCTTCTAATGAGCTTTTAGATCTCTAGTCATCTTCTGGGGCGAGAATATGAAATCAAAATTGAATTTTTGATTTCTGTTTCGTCCCATTTTTTATGTTATAATTTGTTAGGCTTTGAAAGCTGATAAATAGAATTACAGTGCTTTACATAATTTTTATAAATAAATCTTAAAAAAGTGATTTAAATTGTGGAATATTGGGAAATAGAAATTATAATGAAAAATTATATGCATTATACAGCACTTAATTAAATTTGAAATAGATTTTATGAAACTGTTGTGCTTTGCAAACTGTAATCATTTAATTTATAATGCAAATGATATATTGGAACAGAATATCGATTGAAAGGCAAAGGAGAACAAGCGAATGGTTCAAGAAGTGATTAAAATTAGAGGTGGTCAAACACTTAAAGGTGAAGTGAATATCCACGGTGCTAAAAACAGTGCAGTAGCAATTATACCAGCAGCGATTTTGGCTGAAGATAAAGTAACAATTGAAGGCCTTCCAGAAATCTCTGATGTAGAGACTTTAGTAAGTTTACTTGGAGATTTAAACATTGAAACGGAATTAGAAGGCATGACATTACATGTTGACCCTGAAAATATTGAAAATGCACCATTACCAAATAATAAAGTAGAATCATTACGTGCTTCTTATTATATGATGGGAGCAATGTTGGGAAGATTTAAAAAGTGTGTCATTGGTTTACCTGGCGGCTGCCCCTTAGGGCCAAGACCGATTGATCAACATATTAAGGGATTTAAAGCATTAGGCGCAAAAGTTGATGAATCAAGTAGCACTTCAATGAAGATTGAAGCAGATAGATTGGTTGGCGCAAATATATTTTTAGACATAGTAAGTGTAGGCGCTACGATTAATATCATGTTGGCAGCGGTACGCGCTGAAGGTCAGACAATTATTGAAAATGCAGCAAAAGAACCAGAAGTGGTAGATGTAGCGAATTTCTTAATGAGCCTTGGAGCTGATATTAAAGGTGCAGGCACAAGTACAATTAAAATTAATGGTGTAGAACGTTTGCATGGTTCACATCATCAAGTAATCCCAGATAGAATTGAAGCGGGTACATATATGTGTATAGCAGCTGCTTGTGGTGAAAATATCAGAATTAATAATATTATTCCAACGCATGTAGAACCACTTACAGTTAAGCTTAAAGAATTAGGTGTAGACATACAAGTTGATGATGACAGCGTACTTATTAAACGCAACACGCCTTATATTAGTGTCGATATTAAAACATTAGTATACCCAGGATTTGCCACTGACTTACAACAACCAATAACACCATTACTATTTATGGCTGATGGTGTGTCGTTTGTTACTGAAACAATCTACCCAGCTCGTTTTAAACATGTAGATGAACTGAAAAATATGGGTGCAAACATTTCAGCAGACAATGGTACAGCAACTATAAAACCATCAAAATTAACTGGCGCAGAGGTTTATGCTAGTGATTTACGTGCAGGCGCTTGTCTGATTGTAGCTGGATTGCTAGCTGAAGATGTTACGACTATTTATAACGTCAAACATATTTATCGTGGTTATACAAATATCGTTAAAACTCTAAAATCACTTGGTGCAGATATTTGGACTGAAGAAGTTTGAAAAATGTGGTATACTAAATATACTAAGTGAAAATTGTGTATTTAGTGATATGTGTTTTAGAATAAAATCAATAATGAGGTGATGGCCATGGAGGTTTGCCCTTATCTAGAAGAAACCTTTAAAATTGTAGGTAGAAGCTGGAATGGTCTTATTATTAATTATTTATCAAGATGTACGGAAAAATCTGCTCACTTTTCTGATATGAAGCGTGATTTGAAGACGATAACGCCACGTGCACTTAGTATTAAATTAACAGACCTTACTGAATGGGGTCTAGTAGAGAAAAATATAGTATCTACAAGCCCAATGAATATTCTGTATCAGCTCACGGATAAAGGTGATGCTTTAGCGGCAGCGTTAGTGCCGATGGAAGAATGGGCGCAAGAGTATATAGAACTTGAAAACAAATAACTAAGTGCCTTATAATTTCGAGCCTTAGACATCAATATGGTGTCTAAGGCTTTTTTATGAGTTAGTAGTTATGAGCAGTTATGTTTAAAAATTTTTAATCTCGGTTAGAATATAATTATCAACATAACTTAAGGAGTGAATATATAATGAGAAATTTCACTAAACAATATATCAACGGTGAATGGGTTGAAAGTACAAGCGGAGAAACAATAGAAGTAATCAACCCTGCAACAGAAGAAGTAGCGGGTACTATCGCGAAAGGTAACAAAGAAGATGTTGATAAAGCAGTGGATGCAGCAGAAAATGTATATTTTGAATTTAGACACAGTTCAGTTCAAGAAAGAAAAGAACTATTAGATAAAATTGTACAAGAGTATAAAAATAGAAAAGAAGATCTTATAGAAGCTATTACTGATGAATTAGGTGCTCCATTAGATGTATCAGAAAATGTTCATTATCAAATGGGATTAGATCATTTCGAAGCAGCACGCGATGCGTTAGATAATTTTGAATTTGAAGAACGTCGCGGTGACGACCTAGTTGTCAAAGAAGCTATTGGTGTAGCTGGTTTAATCACACCGTGGAACTTCCCAACAAACCAAACATCTCTTAAATTATCAGCGGCATTTGCAGCAGGTAGTCCAGTGGTTTTAAAACCATCTGAAGAGACGCCGTTTGCAGCAATTATTTTAGCTGAAATTTTTGATAAAGTAGGCGTACCGAAGGGTGTGTTTAATTTAGTAAATGGTGATGGCCAAGGTGTAGGAAATCCATTAAGTGAACATCCTAAGGTTAGAATGATGTCGTTTACTGGTTCTGGTCCAACGGGCTCAAGCATTATGAAAAAAGCTGCGGAGGATTTCAAAAAAGTATCACTTGAATTAGGTGGTAAATCACCATATATTATCTTAGATGATGTAGATATAAATGAAGCAGCAAGCGCAGCAACCGGCAAAGTTGTTACAAATACTGGTCAAGTATGTACAGCAGGTACTAGAACTCTTGTGCCTGAAAGTATTAAAGAAGAATTTTTAACTGCTGTAAAAGAAAAATTCAGTCAAGTTAAAGTAGGCGACCCACGTGCAGAAGGTACTGAAGTTGGTCCTATCATTAGTAAAAAACAATTTGACCAAGTACAATCATACATTGATAAAGGTGTAGAAGAAGGTGCAGAGTTATTTTATGGTGGACCTGGTAAACCAGAAGGTTTAGATAAAGGATACTTTGCACGTCCAACTATCTTTAATAATGTTGATAATGATATGACAATTGCTCGAGAAGAGATATTTGGTCCAGTAATGTCAATTATCACTTATAACGATGTAGACGAAGCCATTAAAATCGCAAATGATACAGAATATGGTTTAGCTTCATATGTATATGGTAAAGATCAAGACACATTACACAAAATAGCACGTTCATTAGAAGCTGGTACAGTTGAAATTAATGAAGCAGGACGCAAGCCAGATTTACCATTCGGTGGCTATAAACAATCAGGTATTGGTCGTGAATGGGGAGACTATGGTATTGAAGAATTCCTAGAAGTTAAATCTATTGCAGGTTACTATAAATAATAAATTTTAAAAGTAAAATTGTTTAAAGGTGAGGCATATAACTTATGCTTCATCTTTTTTATAATTTTTAAAAATTGAAATACGTTTTGTAATTAAAAAGGAAATTTGCTATAGTTATAAAAGTAAGTAGCGTAGCTATTACGTTATTTAAAAACTTATTTATGAAATGGGTGCAAGATAATGCCTGAAAAAGTACGAACATCACCTCAGTATGAATCGTTCCACGAATTGTACAAAAATTACACTACAAAAGATCTCACTCAAAAAGCAAAATCTCTAAAACTAACAAATTATAGTAAATTGAATAAAAAAGAGCTTGTTCTTGCCATTATGGAAGCACAAATGGAAAAAGATGGAAATTATTATATGGAGGGTATTTTAGATGATATCCAACAGGATGGTTATGGTTTCCTAAGAACAGTTAATTATTCTAAAGGTGAAAAAGATATTTATATTTCTGCTAGTCAAATTCGTCGTTTTGAAATTAAACGCGGGGACAAAGTGACTGGTAAAGTAAGAAAGCCTAAAGATAATGAAAAATACTATGGTTTATTACAAGTTGATTTCGTAAATGGTGAGAATGCAGAAGAAGTTAAGAAGCGTCCGCATTTCCAAGCATTGACACCGTTATATCCTGAAGAGCGCATTTTATTAGAGACAACTAAACAAAACTTCTCTACGCGTATAATGGATTTAGTGACACCTATTGGTTTAGGGCAACGTGGTTTAATTGTTGCTCCGCCAAAAGCTGGTAAAACATCATTGCTCAAGGAAATTGCAAATGCAATTGCGATAAATAAGCCAGATGCAGAGCTATTTGTGTTACTTGTTGGTGAAAGACCTGAAGAGGTTACAGATTTAGAAAGATCAGTTGAATCTGCAGAAGTAGTACATTCTACATTTGATGAACCACCACAACATCACGTGAAAGTTGCAGAATTATTATTAGAACGTGCAAAGCGTCTAGTAGAAATTGGTAAAGATGTGATCATATTAATGGATTCAATTACAAGGTTAGCTCGGGCTTATAATCTTGTAATACCGCCTAGTGGTCGCACACTGTCCGGTGGTTTAGACCCTGCATCCTTACACAAACCTAAAGCTTTCTTTGGGGCTGCCAGAAACATCGAAGCAGGTGGTAGTATGACTATATTAGCTACTGCTTTAGTAGATACTGGGTCTCGAATGGATGATATGATTTATGAGGAATTTAAAGGAACGGGAAATATGGAATTACATCTAGATCGTAAGTTAGCTGAACGTCGTGTGTTCCCAGCAATCGATATAGGTCGTAGTTCTACTCGTAAAGAAGAATTACTTATAGATCCAAAAGAACTTGAGTCATTATGGCAATTGCGTAATATGTTCACAGATTCTACAGATTTTACAGAAAGATTTGTACGTAAATTGAAGCGTACAGAAAATAACAAAGAATTCTTTGAGCAGTTGCAAAAAGCTGCTAAAGAAAGCACTAAAACAGGTAAACCAATTATTTAATCTGAAATAATTTGGTATATAAGAAAGCAATATTTGATTTAGGGTTGCGTTTTATATTTAAAGCCATTATAATTATCAAGTATTGGGTAAAAACTCACAAAAAACTCTGTGCCAGATGGTTCAGGGCAAAGGAGCTGAAAAGTAATGAGACAAAATATTCATCCTGAATATCATAAGGTTATCTTTTTAGATACTACTACGGATTTTAAATTCCTAAGTGGTTCAACTAAATCTTCATCAGAAACTATGACATGGGAAGATGGTAATGAATACCCAGTTATTCGTTTAGACATTTCATCTGATTCACACCCATTCTATACAGGACGTCAAAAATTCGCTGCTGCGGATGGTCGTGTGGAACGTTTCAACAAAAAATTCGGATTCAAATCAAGCAACGAATAATTGTTGTTTTAAAGCATTCTCATTTTATGAGAATGCTTTTTTACTTTTACATAAATTTTAATTAAAAATGACATAATGGCAAGACGGTATTAAAGAAACTCAGACATAAATAAACGCAATAACTTGAAGATATATCATATTTTAACTTAAAAAATATGATATAATAAACCGATTATGTTTTGAAAAAGGTGGAACGCATAATGTATGAAACTTATCATTCCGGGTGGATTGAATGTATTACTGGAAGTATGTTTAGTGGTAAATCCGAAGAGCTAATACGTCGATTAAGACGTGGTCTTTATGCTAAACAAAAAGTAGTTGTATTTAAACCAGCTATAGATGACCGTTATCATAAAGACAAAATTGTTTCTCATAATGGTAACGCGATAGAAGCAATTAATATATCAACAGCAGCAGAGATTTTTAAACACGATTTATCAGATGTAGATGTAATCGGTATAGATGAAGTACAATTTTTTGAAAATGGTATTGTGCATATAGCTGAGCAATTAGCTGAAAAAGGACATAGAGTTATTACGGCTGGATTAGATATGGATTTTAGAGGCGAACCTTTTGAACCAATACCAGAGTTATTAGCAGTGAGTGAAGATGTAACAAAATTACAAGCTGTTTGCGCAGTTTGTGGTGCATCTTCAAGTCGTACACAAAGGTTAATAGATGGTAACCCAGCCAAAATAGATGATCCAGTTATATTAGTTGGTGCCAATGAAAGTTACGAACCAAGATGTAGGGCACATCACATTGTCGCACCGAGTAATGATGAGAAGGAGGAAATGTAGTGTTTGATCAATTAGACATTGTAGAAGAGAGATACGAACAATTAAATGAATTATTAAGTGATCCAGATGTAGTGAGCAACCCAGATAATTTACGTAATTATTCAAAAGAACAAGCAGATTTACAAAAAACAGTAGAAGTATATCGCGACTATAAACAAACAAAAGAAGATTTAACAGAAGTTGAAGAAATGTTACGCGATACAAAAGATAGTGAAGAAATTGAAATGCTAAAAGAAGAGCATCAGACGCTCCAAAATAAAGTTCCTAAATTAGAAGAAGAACTTAAATTTTTACTGATTCCTAAAGACCCTAATGATGAGAAAGATGTTATCGTAGAAATTCGTGCTGCTGCAGGTGGAGATGAAGCTGCTATTTTTGCAGGCGATTTATTTAGAATGTACTCTAAATACGCTGAAGCGCTCAATTATAAGACAGATATCGTAGAAATTACAGAGAGTGATCATGGCGGGTATAAAGAAATTAGTTTCTCAGTTTCTGGTAGTGGTGCATTTAGTAAATTAAAATACGAGAATGGCGCACACCGTGTGCAACGTGTCCCAGAAACAGAATCTGGTGGCCGTATTCATACTTCAACAGCTACTGTGGCTGTTCTACCAGAAGTAGAAGATGTAGAAATTGAAGTGCGTAATGAAGACTTGAAAATTGATACTTATCGTTCTAGTGGTGCAGGTGGACAGCACGTTAATACGACAGATTCAGCAGTACGTATTACACACATTCCAACTGGTATTATTGCGACTTCATCAGAAAAATCTCAAATTCAAAACCGTGAAAAAGCATTAAAAGTTTTAAAAGCACGTTTATTTGATATGAAACTGCAAGAAGAACAGCAAAAATATGCAGCACAACGTAAATCTGCAGTCGGCACAGGGGATCGTTCAGAACGTATTAGAACATATAATTATCCTCAAAGTCGTGTAACTGACCACAGAATTGGTTTGACATTACAAAAGTTAGATCAAATTATGGAAGGTAAATTGGATGAAATTATTGATGCTTTAACATTAGCTGAACAAACTGATAAACTGAAAGAACTTAACAATGGTGAATTATAAAACTGTTTTAAACAACGCTAAAGAAAAGTGTGTCGAACAACATATTGAGACGGCTCGAGCTGAATGGTTGATGCTTGATTTGTTTGAATGGTCTAAGGCAGATTATTTAATGCACATGAATGATGAAATGTCAGCATCACATTTAAAAACATTTGCTAAAGCTGAACATAGGATGCTAAATGGTGAACCAATACAGTACATTACGGGTAAACAAACTTTTTATGGTGAAATTTTTAATGTAAACAAAAACTGTTTGATTCCTAGGCCTGAAACAGAAGAAGTTATGTTACATTTTTATCATCAGCTCGAAAAAGGTGACACTGTAGTAGATATAGGTACAGGAAGCGGTAATATTCCAATTGTACTTAAAAAGCTAGATAGCACACTCGATGTGTATGCAACGGATTTATATGAAAACGCACTAACAGTAGCTGAGACAAATGCTCAGCAACATCAAGTTGAGATTAAATTCTTGCAAGGAGACGGTTTAAAACCACTTATAGCTCAGGGTATAAAAGTGAATGGGTTAATTTCTAACCCACCGTATATTGATGATAAGGAAGCAGTGATGATGGAAGACACCGTGCTGAAATACGAACCACATTCTGCACTATTTGCAGCAGATAATGGTTACAAAGTATACGATGCAATTTTGGATCAATTACCAGAAGTATTGCTACCAAATGCCAAAGTAGTATTTGAAATAGGGTTTGCACAAGGTACCAAATTAAAAGAAAAGATTATCACTAAATATCCAACATTAGATGTTCAAATTATAAAAGACATTAATAATAACGATCGCATAGTTGCTTTCGTATGGTAAAAAAGTTATGCACTGAACATGAATAATCATGAAAGTGCATAACTTTTTATTTTGCTTTAAAATGAATAATAAGATGAAAGGATGTGCCTAAATGAAAACGCATATATGGGATTTACGTCAATATGAACGCAACTTAACTACTTATGATGGAATTGAAGATATAAAATCAATTTTTGAAAAAGGCGGATTGATCGCAATTCCAACTGAAACTGTTTATGGATTAGGTGGAGATGCACGTAATAATCAAGCGATTGAAAAAATTTATGAAGCTAAAGGTAGGCCTTCGGATAATCCGTTAATTGTTCATATACATGAGCTCGATCAATTAAAGGCATTTACTGACGAGTTAACAAAAGAAATTAAACTATTGATGAATGCCTTCTGGCCAGGCCCTATATCCTTTATTTTACCACTAAGAAAAGGGTATTTATGTGATCGTGTAAGCGGTGGATTAAATTCAATAGCTGTGCGAATGCCTAGCCACCCTATAGGTAGGCAGTTACTTCAATTAATAGATATTCCTATTGCTGCGCCTAGTGCAAATTTAAGTGGTAGACCTTCGCCAACGACCTTTGACCACGTATACCATGATTTAGATGGTCGTATAGATGGGATTGTTAATGGTGATCAAAGTGAAGAAGGATTGGAAAGTACCGTCTTAGACTGTACACAATACCCATATAGAATAGCGAGACCTGGATCAATTACAAAATCTATGATTGAAGCAGTGTTACCAAATAGCGTGGTGACAAAGACACCATTAAATACTGATAAACCAATTGCGCCGGGGATGAAATATAAACATTATTCACCGGATACACCTATAAAAATATTAGAAAATTTTCATACAAAACCTTCATCAAACGAAAATTGGAGTAAGGTTGCTTTTATAGTTCCACAAAGTCATCGCGAAATTGTTCCAGATCAAGCGAAATTTATACCATTATGTAAAGATGAAAATGATATTAAAGGTGCAAATCACAACTTGTATCATATATTACATCGATTAGACCAAGATTATGATATAGAGCATGCCTATATCTTTAGTTTTTCATTGAATGATAATACTACTGCGATTATGAATAGAATGATGAAAGCAGCTAACCAAAATGTTGTAAAAGGAGACGAATTATGAGAATTGTTTTTGTATGTACAGGCAATACATGTAGAAGCCCCTTAGCAGAAAGTATAGCAAAAGCAAAATTCCCTAATCATACTATAGTATCAAGAGGTATTTATGCTATGGATGGTCAACCTATCTCTAAACATTCATTAAATATAATAGAAGAAAAAGGGCTTCCTGTGCCAGAGCATGCGATGTCATTTACGCATGAAGATTTAAATGCAGATTTGATTTTGACGATGAGTCAGTCACATAAATTAGTTATTCAACAAATGGGTCATGGTACAGCAAATGTATTTACATTAAACGAATATGCTGAAATACATGGCGAAGTCTCAGACCCGTTTGGTGGTAATAAAGATGACTATATTAAAATATATAATGAATTAAATATACTGATAGATAGTTTAAAAAATAAAATATAAAAAAATTAAATTTGTGAAATGAGTATGAGAGCGTTCATAAATACGTTATAATGATAACGTGTAGCAAATTTGCTGTCAGTCAATTTTGTATGTTGTTAAAGCACCTTCGTATTTACATACTTTTATTCAACTTATTTAAAAGGGGTGGAAGAATGGAAGACTTAAAGTTACTGTTAAACGAGTTAAAAGCACAATCATTCTTTAAAGATGATGAATTATGCGTTATTGGTTGTTCTACGTCAGAAGTAATTGGTGAACGTATCGGTAGTATTGGATCAATGGAGATTGCTGAAGAAATATTTAAAGCATTAAAAGAAATTGAAAATGAAACTGGCGTGTCGTTTGTATTCCAAGGTTGTGAACATATTAATCGTGCAGTGACCATTGAGAAATCAAACTTTAACCCTTATACAATGGAAGAAGTTACAGTTGTGCCAGATATTCATGCTGGTGGAAGCTTAGCAACTTATGCGTATCAACATATGGTTGATCCAATGGTTGTTGAGCATATTTCTGTACCTAAAGGTATCGATATCGGACAGACTTTGATTGGAATGCATATTAAACATGTAGCTATTCCAGAGCGTACAAGTATCAAGCAAATTGGTGAAGCAATTGTTACAATCGCTTCTTCAAGACCAAAAAAAATTGGTGGCGAAAGAGCAAAATACAACTAATACAGAAACGAGGGAATTACCAAATGTCATTTATTCAAGAGCAAGATAAGGAAATATATGAAGTGATTCAAAATGAATTTAACCGTCAAAATAACAATATCGAGCTGATTGCTTCAGAAAACTTCGTGTCAGAAGCAGTTATGGAAGCGCAAGGTTCAGTATTAACTAACAAATATGCTGAAGGCTACCCAAACAGAAGATACTATGGTGGTTGTGAATTTGTGGATGTTTCAGAAGCTTTAGCAATTGATCGCGCCAAAAAATTATTTGGTGCAGAGCATGTTAACGTTCAACCACACTCAGGTTCTCAAGCAAATATGGCTGTTTATCTCGTAGCATTAGAACACGGTGATACTGTATTAGGTATGAATTTAAGCCATGGTGGACACTTAACACACGGCGCGCCTGTTAACTTTAGTGGTCAATTTTACAACTTTGTTGAATATGGTGTAGACGAAGAAAATGAACAAATTGACTATGATGAAGTATTAAGAGTAGCCAAAGAACATCAACCTAAATTAATCGTTGCAGGTGCTTCTGCGTATTCAAGAACAATTGATTTTAAACGTTTTAAAGAAATAGCAGATGAAGTAGGCGCAAAATTAATGGTAGATATGGCTCATATTGCAGGTTTAGTAGCAGTTGGTTTACATCCAAATCCTGTAGAACATGCTGATTTTGTAACGACTACAACTCATAAAACATTACGCGGACCTCGTGGTGGAATGATTTTATGTAAAGAAGAATATAAAAAGCAAATCGATAAAACAATCTTCCCAGGAATTCAAGGTGGTCCTTTAGAACACGTTATTGCTGCCAAAGCTGTGGCATTTGGTGAAGCATTGCAAGATGATTTTAAAGCATATCAACAGCAAGTAATTAACAATGCTAAGACTTTAGCAAATACATTGACTGACGAAGGATTTAGAGTTGTTTCAGGTGGTACTGATAATCATCTCGTCTCTGTAGATGTCAAAGGTTCAGTAGGCATAACTGGTAAAGTTGCTGAAGAAACATTAGACGCTATAGGTATTACATGTAATAAAAATACAATTCCATTTGACCAAGAAAAACCATTTGTGACAAGTGGAGTTCGTTTAGGTACACCTGCAGCAACGACACGTGGATTTGATGAAACTGCTTTTGAAGAAGTAGCAAAAATCATTAGCTTAGTTTTAAAAGATCCAGAAAATGAAAAAGCGTTAGAAGAAGGAAAAGAAAGAGTTAAAGCTTTAACAAATAAACATCCTTTATATAACTAAAATTGGAGGAAATAAATTATGGGCAAAGTACATGTTTTTGACCACCCACTTATTCAACACAAATTAAGTTACATTCGAGACGTACATACTGGGACTAAAGAATTTAGAGAGTTAGTAGATGAAGTTGGTATGTTAATGGCATACGAAGTAACAAGAGATTTAGAATTACAAGATGTAGAAATAGAGACACCTGTTACTAAAATGATAGCTAAACGTTTAACAGGCAAAAAATTAGCTTTCGTACCAATTTTAAGAGCTGGTTTAGGTATGACTCAAGGTATATTGAACTTGGTGCCAGCAGCTAGAATTGGGCATGTGGGACTTTATAGAGATCCTGAAACACTTGAAGCGGTAGAATACTTTGTAAAATTACCGCAAGACATCGAGGAGAGAGAAATTGTAGTTGTTGACCCGATGTTAGCAACTGGAGCATCAGCTATAGAAGCAATTAATTCACTTAAAAAACGTGGAGCAAAAAATATTCGTTTTATGTGTTTAATTGCAGCGCCTGAAGGTGTAGAAAAATTACAAGAAGCTCACGAAGATGTAGACATTTTCATCGCAGCATTAGACGAAAAATTAGATGAACATGCTTATATAACACCAGGCTTAGGTGATGCAGGAGACCGTTTATTCGGTACAAAATAGTTTCGCCTAGGAGTGGAATAAAATGAAAAAAGTAATGGCTGTATTTGGGACCCGTCCTGAAGCAGTAAAAATGGCGCCTCTTGTACAAGCACTGAAAAATGATGATGAGCTAGAACCGATTGTGGTAGTTACTGCTCAACATAGAGAAATGCTTGACTCAGTATTGGAAAGCTTTCATATCACGCCTGATTATGACTTGAATATTATGAAGCAAGGGCAATCTTTATCAGAGATTACATCTCGTATTTTACAAAGGTTAGAACATGTCATCCAAGAAGTGAAACCAGATATGATATTGGTTCATGGTGATACCATGACAACTTTTGCTGGAAGTTTAGCGGCTTTATATAACCAAGTACCTATTGGTCATGTTGAAGCCGGATTACGTACATGGGATAAATATGCGCCGTTTCCTGAAGAAATGAACCGGCAAATGGTAGGAGTAATGGCAGATTTAAACTTCGCCCCTACTAATAATGCTGCGAATAACCTTATTGCCGAAAACAAACCACTGGATTCTATAGTAGTAACTGGTAACACAGCGATTGATGCAATGAAGACAACAATTCACGAAAATTATCAATCTGATATTATTTCAAAGCATAAAGGTAAACGTATCATCTTATTGACTGCGCATAGACGCGAAAATATTGGTGAACCTATGTCACATATTTTTAAAGCTGTAAGAGATATTGTAGATACTTATGAAGATGTGGTTGTTGTTTATCCTATGCATAAAAATCCTCAAGTACGAGAAATTGCAGGTATTTATTTATCAGGGCATAACCGTATAGAATTAGTCGAACCATTGGAAGTGGTTGATTTCCATAATTTTGCCCACCAAGCGTATTTAATTTTAACTGATTCTGGGGGAGTACAAGAAGAAGCGCCATCATTAGGTAAGCCAGTTTTAGTTTTAAGAGATACGACTGAAAGACCAGAAGGTGTAGAAGCCGGCACACTTAAAATAGTAGGCACAAATGAACAAACAATATTTGAGGCTACAAAACAATTACTTGAAAATCAACAAGTATATGAAACGATGAGTAGTGCCCGCAACCCTTATGGTGATGGTAATGCATCATTACGAATATGTGAGAATATTAAGTATTATTTTCATATAATTTCTAATAAGCCAGAATCATTCAAATAATAAAAGGTGTTAATGTGTCATTTTTGTGACAACTATGTAAAAAATTAAACTACATTTTGAATAGAATTGACACGTTAACTACCCTATATTATTATTAAAATTGTATGATTGAAATGGTTTTCATAATTGAACGAAAAAGACGAAGCGAGGCACAGTCATGAAACGTTTCAACATCTTTTTTAATAGTTACATTAAATACTATTTTTATGGTATAATTGTGCTATTAATTGTGTTTATTTTCACATACTCATCATTTGTTTTGGGACTTATAATAGGTACACTCGGATCACTTATTAACACCTTTACTTTCGAATATTATTTAGAGAAAGCAAAAGAAAAAGATAATATACATATATCAACGGGCAACGTTTGGAGATATTTAATAGTGATACTTTCGTGTTGTATTTGGTATTTTTATAAGGATCAAATTAATATCATTGGTGTAGTCATTGGTTTAATGATTTCGTATGTTTTGATTGTTTTCAAACCATTTATACACAAGAAATAAATTTAATTATGAAAGAGGTGAGAAAGCATGAAGCATAAAGACCCTCTTGTCAGTTGGGATGTATTCGGTATAGACATCGTGTTTAACCTATCATCAATTTTGATGTTGATTATTACATCGGTTATTGTTTTTGTCATAGCTATTATTTGTACACGCAACCTCAAGAAGCGTCCAACTGGTAAGCAAAATTTTATCGAGTGGGTTTTTGACTTTGTACGAGGAATTATTGAAAGTAACATGGCTTGGTCCAAGGGCGGACAATTCCATTTCTTAGCTGTTACATTGATATTTTTCATATTTGTAAGTAATATGCTAGGGCTACCATTTCAATTAATTTCGGGCCATACACTGTGGTGGAAATCACCAACAGCTGATGCCACAGTAACATTAACACTATCAACATTGGTCATCCTGTTGACTCATTATTATGGTGTGAAGATGACAGGTACTAAAGGCTATTTCCAAAACTATACCAAACCTATCTTCTTATTACCGATTAACATCTTTGAAGAATTCACTTCAACGTTAACACTTGGTTTACGTTTGTACGGTAATATATTTGCAGGTGAGTTATTACTTGGATTATTAGCAGGTTTAGTAACAGGCGATAGCACTAGAGCCTGGGGATGGATCATTGGATTACCTGGACTAGTAGTTTGGCAAGGTTTTTCAATATTCATAGGAACAATTCAAGCATACATTTTTGTAATGCTTTCAATGGTTTACATGTCCCATAAAGTTCAGGACAGTCATTAAATAAAATTAAAAGAAAAAATTAGGAGGATTTTATAAATGAATTTAATCGCAGCAGCAATCGCAATCGGTTTATCAGCATTAGGTGCAGGTATTGGTAACGGTCTTATCGTTTCAAGAACAGTAGAAGGTGTAGCACGTCAACCAGAAGCACGCGGACAATTAATGGGTATTATGTTTATTGGTATTGGTTTAGTTGAAGCATTACCTATCATTGGTGTAGTTATCGCTTTCATGTCACTATAATTCAAACAGCTATTAAGGCGAGGTCACTGTGACTTTCGCCGTTCGTTTTTATAAATATGTCTTATGATGATAATGAATGAAAGGAGTGTCTATGTAAGTGACTGCTACGACAAATATGTTCGTACTTGGTGCAGCTGGAGGCAGCGGTGTTCAATGGGGTACTATCATAGTTACCTGTATAACTTTCGGTATCCTGTTACTTTTATTGAAAAAATTCGCATGGGGTCCATTAAAAGAAGTAATGGATAAACGTGAACATGATATCAATAAAGATATTGATGATGCCGAACAAGCCAAGCTAAATGCGCAAAAGTTAGAAGAACAAAATAAACAAACACTAAAAGAAACGCAAGATGAGGTTCAAAGAATTTTAGAAGACTCTAAAGTTCAAGCACGTAAACAACATGAAGAAATTATTCATGAAGCGAATATCAGAGCAAATGGTATGATTGAAACAGCACAAAATGAAATTAACAGCGAGAAAGAACGTGCAATTGCGGATATTAATAATCAAGTTTCTGAGCTTTCAGTATTGATTGCATCGAAAGTACTTCAAAAAGAAATTTCAGAAAAAGATCAAAAAGCATTAGTTGAAAAGTACATTAAAGAGGCAGGCGATAAGTAATGGCTAAAATAGCAAAAAAATATGCCAAAGCATTATTTGATACTGCTAAAGATGCAGACATCCTTGACGCAATGTATGAAGAATTTTCAACTATTGATACAGCAGTTCAATCTGAAATAAAGAAGTTACATGAATTGGATAGAGATCCACAAAAAGATGTTGACCAACGTCATCGCTTTGTAAATATTGTTTTTGGACATGCTAACCAGTTTATGCAAAACATGTTGATGATACTAGCTAGTAATCGTCACCTTGGTTATATTCATGAAATATACACAGAATTTGAAACTTTATACAACGAACTTCACAATCAAGACTATGCTGTTATCGAATCAGTATATGAACTCTCTGAAGAAGAAGTGTCACGTATAGAAGAAATTATAAAAGCACGTACAAAACTTTCTAAAACAATGATTACTAATAAAATTAATCCAGAACTTATCGGTGGTATCAGAGTAAAAGTAGGTACTAAAGTGATGGATGCAAGTTTGAAAAATGATCTTGCGCAATTAGAAAAGCAATTTACAAGAGTGAAATAAAAATAGAAGGAGTGACATAGATGGCCATTAAAGCTGAAGAAATCAGTGCATTACTTCGCTCACAAATAGAAAATTATGAGTCGGAAATGGCAGTTACTGATGTAGGTACAGTTCTACAAATTGGCGATGGCATTGCTTTAATCCACGGATTAAATGATGTTATGGCTGGTGAGCTAATAGAGTTCAAAAGTGGCGTTCTAGGACTAGCACAAAACTTAGAAGAATCAAATGTAGGTGTCGTTATTTTAGGACCATACGCTGATATCAAAGAAGGGGACGAAGTAAAACGTACTGGACGTATTATGGAAGTACCTGTAGGTGATGAATTAATCGGCCGTGTGGTTAATCCACTAGGTCAAGCTATCGATGGACAAGGTCCAATCAATACTACTAAAACACGCCCTGTAGAGAAGAAAGCAACTGGTGTAATGGATCGTAAATCCGTTGATGAACCACTACAAACAGGTATTAAAGCGATTGATGCGCTTGTACCAATTGGTCGTGGGCAACGTGAATTGATTATTGGTGACCGTCAAACTGGTAAAACAACAGTCGCAATCGATACAATTCTAAACCAAGCTGACCAGGATACAATCTGTATCTACGTTGCAATCGGACAAAAAGATTCGACTGTTCGTGCTAACGTTGAAAAATTACGCCAAGAAGGCGCATTAGATTATACAATTATCGTGTCTGCTTCAGCAGCAGATCCAGCTCCAATGCTTTACATAGCGCCATATGCTGGTGTTGCTATGGCTGAGGAATTCATGTTTGCTGGTAAAGATGTATTAATCGTTTACGATGACTTAACAAAACAAGCTGCCGCTTATCGTGAATTATCATTATTATTACGTAGACCACCAGGTCGTGAAGCTTATCCAGGTGACGTATTCTACTTACACAGTAGACTACTAGAGAGAGCTGCTAAATTAAATGATGACTTAGGCGGAGGTTCTATCACCGCTTTACCAATTATTGAAACACAAGCTGGCGATATTGCAGCATACGTACCAACAAACGTAATTTCAATTACTGACGGACAAATCTTCTTGCAATCAGATTTATTCTTCTCTGGTGTAAGACCCGCTATTAACGCCGGACAATCCGTATCACGTGTTGGTGGTTCAGCTCAAATTAAAGCAATGAAAAAAGTTGCCGGTACATTACGTCTAGATTTAGCATCTTATCGTGAATTAGAGTCATTCGCTCAGTTTGGTTCTGATTTAGATGAGTTCACTGCTCAGAAATTAGAGCGTGGTAAACGTACGGTTGAAATCTTGAAACAAGATAAGAACAAACCACTACCTGTAGAAAACCAAGTTTTAATTATTTATGCTTTAACTAAAGGTTATTTAGATGATGTTCCTGTTGAAGATATTACACGTTTTGAAGACGAGCTAAACCAATGGGCTAAATCTAATGCGACTGAATTATTAAATGAAATCAGAACTTCAGGTGCGCTTCCTAAAGATGACGCGTTTGAATCTGCAATTAACGAATTTAAAAAAAGTTTCAGTAAATCAGAAGCGTAGTAGTTAAAGTTAAATAAAAGGTGGTGAGATAATGGGATCTCTTAAAGAGATTGATACACGTATAAAATCAACCAAAAAAATGAAGCAGATTACGAAAGCAATGAACATGGTATCAAGTTCAAAATTGCGTCGTGCTGAAAGTAATACAAAACAATTCAGACCTTATATGGAAAAAATGCAAGATGCTATTACTGCAGTAGCTGGTGCTGATAAAAATTCACATCATCCAATGTTACAACAACGTGAAGTGAAGAAAAGTGGCTACTTAGTGATTACTAGTGATAAAGGCCTTGCAGGTGCATATAACGCAAATGTACTCAAGCACCTAGTGAAAGATATAGAGAGTAAACATGCTAGTAAGGATGAATACTCAATCCTAGTCTTAGGACAAACAGGTGTGGATTTCCTTAAAAATAAGGGATATGAAATTCATGAATCGCTAATAGATGTACCAGATCAACCTTCATTTAAAGAAGTACAAGCGATTGCTAAAAAAGCGATTGATTTGTATAGCGAAGAAGTTGTGGATGAGGTTAAAATTTATTTTAGTCATTTCGTTAGTGTATTAGAAAATACGCCTTCAACTAAAACTGTGCTTCCATTGTCTCCTGAAGATTCTAGTTTAGGACATGGTCAAATGTCTTCATATGAGTTTGAACCAGATAAAGAAGCGATATTAAGCGTTATTCTACCTCAATATGTAGAGAGTTTAATATATGGAACAATTTTAGATGCAAAAGCAAGTGAACATGCTACACGTATGACTGCAATGAAAAATGCTTCTGATAATGCGTCAGATATTATTGATGACTTATCAATACAATATAACAGAGCAAGACAAGCAGCGATAACTCAACAAATCACTGAAATCGTTGGTGGTTCAGTAGCGCTTGAATAATTATTAAAGGAGGAAAAAAACATGGGATTAGGCCGTGTAACACAAGTTATGGGTCCAGTAATTGATGTTCGTTTTGAGCACAATGAAGTTCCAGAGATTAACAACGCCTTAGTACTTGATGTAGAAAGAGACGAAGGTACTGTTTCTCTTACATTAGAAGTCGCGTTACAATTAGGCGACGATGTAGTTCGTACGATTGCAATGGATTCAACTGATGGTGTTAAACGTGGTACAGAAGTTCGAGATAGTGGTAGCAGTATTAGCGTACCAGTTGGTGATGCTACCCTTGGACGTGTATTTAACGTTTTAGGTGATACAATTGATTTAGATGAAAAACTTGAAAGTTCCGTTAAACGTGATCCAATTCATAGAGAATCACCTGCTTTCGACCAATTATCAACGAAAGTTGAAATTTTAGAGACAGGAATCAAAGTAATTGATTTACTTGCACCATACATTAAAGGTGGTAAAATCGGTTTATTCGGTGGAGCTGGTGTAGGTAAAACGGTATTAATTCAAGAATTAATTAACAATATCGCTCAAGAACATGGTGGTATTTCAGTATTTGCTGGTGTAGGTGAACGTACACGTGAAGGTAATGACTTATACTATGAAATGAGCGACAGTGGTGTTATTAAGAAAACAGCCATGGTGTTTGGTCAAATGAACGAGCCACCTGGTGCGCGTATGCGTGTTGCTTTATCAGGTTTAACAATGGCAGAACATTTCCGTGATGAACAAGGCCAAGATGTTTTACTATTTATTGATAACATTTTCAGATTTACACAAGCTGGTTCAGAAGTATCAGCATTATTAGGACGTATGCCTTCAGCCGTTGGTTACCAACCAACACTTGCCACTGAAATGGGGCAGTTACAAGAACGTATCACATCAACTACAAAAGGTTCGGTTACTTCTATACAAGCAGTATTCGTACCAGCCGATGACTATACTGACCCAGCGCCAGCTGCAGTATTTGCTCACTTAGATGCAACTACAAACTTAGAGCGTAAATTAACTGAAATGGGTATTTACCCTGCAGTTGATCCGTTAGCATCTACTTCAAGAGCACTTGATCCAACGATTGTTGGGCAAGATCATTATGAAATAGCACGTGATGTACAATCTACATTACAAAAATATAGAGAACTACAAGATATCATTGCTATTTTAGGTATGGATGAATTATCAGAAGAAGATAAACAAACAGTTGAACGTGCACGTCGTATTCAGTTCTTCTTATCGCAAAACTTCCACGTAGCTGAACAATTTACTGGTCAAAAAGGATCATATGTACCTGTTCAAAAAACTGTAGAAGGCTTCAAAGCAATTTTAGATGGCGAATATGACCATATTCCAGAAGATGCATTCCGTCTTGTAGGTAGTATGGAAGAAGTAGTTGCCAAAGCTAAAGATATGGGTGTTGAAGTTTAAAAATTAGGAGGTATGGATAATGAACACATTAAGCCTAAATATTGTCACTCCTAATGGTTCTGTTTACGACCGAGAAGATGTTAATCTTGCAGTATTACAAACTACTGCAGGTGAGATTGGTGTCATGTATGGACATATACCAACTGTTGCAGCACTTGAAATTGGCTATGTCAAAATAAATTTTGACGGTGGTTCAGAATATATTGCAGTGAGTGAAGGTTTTGTTGAAGTAAGACAAGATAAATTATCAATTATTGTACAAACTGCAGAACCTGCGAAAGAAATAGATGTTGCTAGAGCAGAATTAGCAAAATCTAGAGCAGAATCTCATTTGAATGATGAAGAAGATAGTAGCGATATTAATAGAGCTAAACGTGCTTTAGATCGTGCGAATAACCGTATTCGTGTTGCTAATTTACAATAAATTATTTGTTAAAGTTTCTTAAGTAGAAATGTCTTAAACTGTCGATAAAGTCACTGGCTTTGTCGACAGTTTTTTTATGTTGTTATTGAAACAATGCGTCTTAATAACAAGTAGTTGTTGTTATTCTGGTTAAAATTAATAATTAACTTCATTAATTTTAAATAATAGTTGTAGTGAACTACGCTCGTTATGGGACACTTTCTTTTGAAAAGAATATGAATATCGTATTTGAAAAGGGGAAAAGGTACCATATAAGTAGTGAGGATACCATAGATAGTATAGTTCTAAAGTATCATTTCGTTCATTTTTCAGTTAAAATAAATGAACAGTGTAAAGCGAGGAGCATGACTCATGGAATATTTAGGACAATTTTCAATTGTACATCTCATCTTACATGTTATTTGTATTTGTATTGCTTATTGGGCATTAAACGCAGTGAGGTTAGAACAGTTTTTTAAAAAAGGATTTCCTTTGCAAGTTCAAATTTGTATGATTTTCTTAGCAGTTTTACTAGGTACTGCCGTAAGTAATTTTATTGTGGATTTGCTACAATTTTCAACACAAATAAAATATTTAGCACAATAATTCAAATACTTGTATATTTTTTTGAATTATAGATATAATTAATAAGAAGTACTTAATGGTAAAAAATTAAAACGAAATATATAAGTAGTTAAGTGGAGGATTTAAGATGGATATGATAGAAATCAACGGTGGAAGTAGATTAACTGGTGAAGTCAAAGTTTCAGGTGCAAAAAATGCTGTATTACCAGTATTAACTGCTTCGTTATTAGCATCAAAAGGTGTTAGTAAACTTATGAATGTACCCGCATTAAGTGATGTGGAGACAATTAATAATGTTATTTCAACGCTAAATGCAGATGTTTCTTATAACAAAGAAGAAGAAGCTGTTACAGTTGATGCAACAAAGCAACTAAATGAAGAAGCACCATATGAATATGTGAGTAAAATGAGAGCAAGTATTCTTGTTATGGGGCCTTTATTAGCACGTTTAGGCCATGCAAAAGTTGCATTACCAGGTGGATGTGCGATTGGTTCTAGACCCATCGAACAACATATTAAAGGTTTCCAAGAATTAGGTGCAGACATTCATATGGATGGTGGTTTTATTTATGCTAGCACTAAAAATGGACTAAAAGGTACAACAATCCATTTAGATTTTCCTAGTGTAGGTGCTACACAAAATATAATCATGGCAGCATCTTTAGCAGAAGGTAAAACAGTATTAGAAAATGTTGCTCGTGAACCTGAAATCGTTGATTTAGCTAATTACATAAATGAAATGGGAGGAAATGTTACTGGCGCAGGAACAGACACAATTATCATACATGGTGTAGATGAGTTACATGGTGTTGAACATGCGATTATTCCTGATAGAATTGAAGCCGGTACATTGTTAATTGCTGGTGCAATTACTCGTGGTGACGTTTTAGTTAATGGCGCGATTAAAGAGCATATGACAAGCTTGGTATATAAATTAGAGGAAATGGGTGTTAATTTAGACTATCAAGATGATGCGATTCGAGTGACTGTTGAAGATGAATTGAAACCAGTAGATATCAAAACATTACCACATCCTGGCTTTCCTACTGATATGCAATCTCAAATGATGGCGTTATTACTTACAGCTGAAGGGCATAAAGTAGTTACTGAAACTGTATTTGAAAATAGATTTATGCATGTAGGCGAGTTTAAGCGTATGAACGCTAAAATTACAGTTGAAGGTAGAAGCGCTAAAATAGAAGGAAAAAGTGAGTTGCAAGGAGCACAAGTAAAAGCAACAGACTTACGTGCTGCAGCTGCATTGATTTTAGCTGGTTTAGTAGCAGATGGCAAAACCCAAGTTACAGAATTAAAACATTTAGACAGAGGTTATGTTGATTTGCATGGTAAGTTAAATGCTTTAGGCGCAGATATCAGACGTATAGACGTTTAAATTTAGGTTACGGTAATTTATGAATTGCAACGGAAGAAGATTTGGAGGAAATAAATAATGGAAACAATTTTTGATTATAATGAAATAAAAGAAATTATACCACATAGACAACCTTTTTTATTAATCGATCGAGTTGTTGAATACGAAGCGGGCGAACGTTGCGTCGCAATTAAACAAGTTTCTGGAAATGAACCATTTTTCCAAGGCCATTTTCCTGATTATGCGGTTATGCCTGGTGTGTTGATAACAGAAGCCCTAGCTCAAACAGGTGCTGTAGCTATCTTAAATAGCGAAGAGAACAAAGGAAAATTAGCACTATTTGCCGGTATAGATAAATGTAGATTTAAGAAACAAGTAACTCCCGGTGATACATTAAGATTAGAAGTTGAAATTACAAAAATGCGTGGACCTATTGGTAAAGGTAACGCTAAGGCTACAGTAGATGGTCAATTGGCTTGTAGTTGTGAATTAACATTTGCCATTCAAGCTAAATAAAAAAATCTCAAGGTTTAGGTGTATTACACACCAGCCTTGAGGTTTTTTATTTTTCTAATTTTTCATCTTTTAGACGTGGCTTCGATTGCATCATTCGATTAAATGATTTCTTCAATTCTTCACCGGTTAATCCTTCATCAATTAACTGCTCTAATAAGCTTTCGGCATAAACTTGTCTAAGTGTATAAATATGACATTCAAAAACGACAGAAATGGAATGTTCTAGCCTACTGATATTTTTAATAGTTGCATCAAAGAGCGCTGGATCATTTGCAGGACGAGTAATAACAACACGTATATCTAATAACGTTTCATCTTCCATATAAGCTTTCATTGTCTCATAATGAAAATCGGATATAACAATTTCTAATAACCAGCCAGTGCCGCTATTTTCTTTATTAATTATAACGCCATCTTCTAATTCGTATTCAGTAACGCCACCACTTTCTGATACGATTTGAAATCGAACAGCTTTAAATGATTTCATCGTTCTCACATCCATTTAATAAATTTAAATTCTACAATTATTTCATTTATACAATCATTATAACGTAATTTTAAATAGTAGAGGTGAATTTTGTAGAATTTAGTGTGAATTCACTTTTAAATTCTAGCATTAATGCATTTTGACCTGTAATTTGAAAATGATTAGTATAAAGTTATAAAGGAGGTGACATATGATTAACAACATTGTCATAGTAGGGAGATTAACCAAAGACCCTAAAATTTACGAAAAGGAGGGGAGTAAGTTAGCTACAATGTGTGTAGCAATAACAAGAAATTATAGAGATCAAGAACAAAACACCATCTGTGATTATTTATATTGTAAGGCTGTTGGTAAAATAGCTAATAATATCGAACTATATTTAAATAAAGGATCACTAGTGGGAATCACTGGTCGAATGCAATCAAGAAAATATGAAAAAGAAGGGCAGATGCATTTTGTATCAGAACTTTTTATTGAAACTATTAAATTTATGTCTCCAAGAAACAAAGATGAAGTTAATGAATTACGTGAAATATTCCCTATAGAGCAAGTTCATAATTCAAATAAAGAAATAACTTTACGAGATAATGATATATACGAAATTGTATAATACTCCCAATTTAAACCTACCTCAAAATTAACCCACCCAAATCTATATACATTAAATCCTACTATCAATTATACTTCTTCAGGCTATCCCTCTTAATGTAAGCGTCATAGAGGGGTAGCTTTTTAAATTTAAAAAGCTTTGAGAGAAGATGGAAAATTGTATAAAACATCTTGATTACACAGAATAATCAGATAAATTACAATATTATTACATATAGTATAACGAGGGTATATTCCAAAAAACTTTCACAGTAGTATTTAAACAGAAAAAAATTAATTTCAAAATATATTTATATGTAATTTAATCGTAAAGAAACTATAGATTTTTTCACTTCACTGTAACCTACAATGGTTTTATGAATGTTATAGTTGTACTTGCAAATTAATCATAAATAACTTATTTACCTTATAGGAGGACTTTTTTACAATGAAAAAAACAGTAATCGCATCAACTTTAGCAGTCGGACTTGGAGTAACAGGCTTTGCAGCAGGAAATTCTGCTGACGCTTCTGAACAAGGTGTCGACAAAGCTCAATTAGCGCAACAAGCACTAACTAATCCAGAATCATTAAATGAAGCACCAGTTCAAGAAGGTGCGTATGATATTAATTTCACATACAATAACAAAGACTTTAACTTTACTTCAGACGGTGAAAACTTCAGCTGGAACTACGGTGATGCTTCAGGTGAAGGGTCAAATACGTCAGTAGAGCAAACTACAAATAATAATGTACAAGAAGAGCAAGCTCAACCAACTCAAGCTGGATCAGAACAACCAGCACAAGAAGCTGCACCTCAACAAGAAACTACACAACAACCACAACAAGAAGCAACTTCACAATCTTCTGCTAGTTCAAACGAATCAAGCTCAAGTGAAGCTTCAGAAGGTTCATCAGGCGTGAATGCACACTTACAACAAATCGCACAACGTGAATCAGGTGGCGATATTCATGCTACAAACCCATCATCAGGTGCTTCAGGTAAATTCCAATTCTTACAAAGCACATGGGATTCAGTAGCACCATCTGAATATCAAGGTCAACCAGCTGCTAATGCACCAGAAGCAGTACAAGACGCTGCAGCTCAAAAATTATATGATGAAGTTGGCGCTTCACAATGGGTTACTGCATAATATAACAGTAATGAAATGAATTTTAATTTTTAGAAGTCCATGACATAAATAAATGTCGTGGGCTTTTTTATCGTTTAGATTATAAGCTGTTGTATTTTATAAAGTTAAAAATAATTGGATTTCCTGTAAGAAATGGATTAATTCAACGAGATTATTTTAGCGAAATAGACTTCAATGTTCACGGCTATATATAAACCATTTTATTGCAATAGCTAGCGTACTTTGATATGTTTTAAATAAATACAATATATAAAATCTACTAGGGGAGCCTTTAGGCTGAGATGATTTAAGTCAGACCCTTACAACCTGATTTGGTTAATACCAACGTAGGAAAGTAGTTTAATTATAGTTAAATTGCTATACCTTTCTATTAATTAACTACATTCCTAGTTGGAATGTAGTTTTTATTTATAGGAGGAAATCATTTGTTATTTTCAGAAGCGTTAAAAAAAGAGTCTCAACATATCATAGATGATATTTATAATGATCCATTTATTCAAGGGATGTTGCAAGGAGATTTACCCATTGATGCAACGAAATTTTACTTGCGTGCTGACGCATCATATCTAAAAGAATTTGCAAATATATATGCATTGCTTATTCCAAAAGTGAATAAACTAGAAGACGTGAAATTTTTAGTGGAACAAATTCAGTTTATTGTTGAAGGTGAAGTAGAAGCACATGAAATATTAGCTGAATATGTTGGAGAAAATTATGATAATATTGTAAGCGAAAAGGTATGGCCACCAAGTGGTGATCATTACATTAAACACATGTATTTTAATGCGTATGCAAAAGAAAATGCCGCATATACAATTGCTGCTATGGCACCTTGTCCATACGTCTATCAAGCGATTGCTCAACGTGCTTTACAGGATAAGCAATTAAATAGAAATTCAATATTAGCAAAATGGTTCGACTTTTATAGTACTGAAATGGATGAACTAGTCGATGTATTTGACAAATTCTTGAATAAACTAACTGAAGCATGTACTGTGGATGAAAAGCATGAAATAAAAATGTGCTTTTTACAGAGTACGATTCATGAACGTAATTTCTTTAATATGTCATATATAGAAGAAGACTGGTTATATGGAGGGGAATAAAATGAAAAAACCAAAAATCGCTTTAACTATCGCAGGTACTGACCCAACTGGCGGTGCGGGCGTTATGGCAGATTTAAAATCTTTTCATGCTTGCGGTGTGTACGGTATGGCCACTGTAACAAGTATTGTAGCCCAAAACACGAAAGGCGTTCAACATATCCATAACTTAGAAACACAATGGTTATCTGAACAACTTAGTAGTGTTTTTGATGATGAGTTACCACATGCAATTAAAACAGGGATGATTGCATCTAAAGATATGATGAAAGTCATCCAAGGGTATTTAGAAAAGTATCCTAATATACCATATGTTATAGATCCAGTTATGCTAGCAAAAAGTGGAGATTCATTGATGGATGACGATGCTAAAAAGGATTTGCAAAATATTTTATTACCTTTTGCTACAGTGGCAACACCTAATTTACCTGAAGCAGAAGAAATCACTGGATTGACCATAGAAGATGAAGCATCTATTTATAAAGCAGGTGAAATTTTTATAAATGAGATTGGTAGTAAAGGTGTTGTGATTAAAGGTGGACATGCTGAAGATTTAGATGTAGCTAAAGACTACTTATTTACCAAAGATAATGTTTATACTTTTGAGGATCCACGTTATGAAACGAAACATACACATGGTACAGGTTGTACATTTTCAGCAGTAATCACTGCCGAACTTGCGAAAGGTAAATCAATTTATGAAGCCGTGAAAAAAGCCAAAGCCTTTATTTCATTAAGTATCAAGTATACACCTGAAATCGGTCAGGGTAGAGGACCAGTAAACCATTTCGCATATATGAAGAAAGTAGGTTTAGATGATGAATAGCTTGAATTTATTAAGAGAAAACAATCCGTTAGTTATTTGTTATACGAATGATGTAGTGAAGAATTTTACAGCCAATGGCTTATTAAGCATAGGCGCAAGTCCAGCTATGAGTGAAGCACCAGAAGAAGCAGTTGATATGCTGACTTATGCGAATGCATTATTAATCAATATTGGTACACTGACGAAAGCTAGAGAAGCTGACATTTTAAAGATTGCTAAAACTGCAAACCAAATAGGGACACCCATTGTTTTTGACCCTGTAGCGGTAGGCGCGTCTCAATATAGAAAAGATTTTTGTGCGACTTTCTTAAAAGAAATTGATGTTGCCGTAATCAAAGGTAATGCGTCAGAAATTTTAGCGTTGATGGATACAGATACGAAAATGAAAGGAACAGATAGTGACCAAGACTTGGATGCGATTACTATTGCTAAAAATGCATATAATCTATTTAATACAGCGATAGCCATAACAGGTGAAGTGGATGTTGTAGTCCAAGACAATCAAATTTATAAATTATCTAACGGGTCACCATTACTTGCGAAAGTAACAGGCGCTGGTTGTTTACTAGGTGCAGTTATTGCTAGTTTTTTAAATAAAGATAACAAAGTGACTATAGAAATGTTGATAGAGGCTATATCAATTTATAATATAGCTTCAGAACAAGCAGAACAAAATTCAAAAAATAACGGACCCGGTTCATTTATGGTTGAGTTATTAAACGCACTTTATCATATTAAATATGATCACTATTTAAAAATGAGTAATAGGCAAGAGGTGTAACTATGTTTGATAAAGATAGTCTAAAAGTATATTTTATTTGTGGAACGCAAGATATACCTTCATCAAAATCAATAAAAGAAGTTGTGAAAATAGCATTAGATTCAGGAATAACTATGTTTCAATATAGAGAAAAGGGTGACGGCGCTTTAATTGGGAATGATAAGCGTGAAATGGCCCAACAGTTATTAGAATTATGTCAGTCTTATAATGTACCTTTTATAGTAAATGATGATGTGGCATTAGCTGAAAATATTAATGCTGATGGCATTCATGTAGGACAAAATGATATGAAAGTTACGGAGTTTGCACAAAAATTTAAAAATAAAATTATTGGTTTAAGTATTAGTGATGTTAATGAATATCAACAATCTGATTTAACTTATGTTGATTATATCGGCGTTGGACCTATGTATGCTACTAATTCTAAAAAGGATGCGAACTTACCAGTAGGTCCCGAAATGATACCTAAATTACGCAGCTATATTGATGATTTTCCACTCGTTGCAATAGGTGGTATCACGGTTGATAATACTAAAGAAATAATTCAAGCTGGAGCTGATGGTGTATCAATCATTTCTGCAATTAGTAAAAGCGCTAATGTAAGTAAGACAGTTAGACAATTTTTACAAAATGTTGATTAAAGTATAAAAATTTCTTTTTTTGTTTTCTACTTCCCTTCTAATATGATAAAATAAATTCTATGTGAATATATCATTAGAGGTGGAAAAATGAAGAAGAAAGCGCTACTCCCTTTATTATTAGGTGTAATGGTCTTTTTAGCAGGCTGTGACTATTCAAAACCTGGAAATAGAGATGGATTTTTCTATAACACGTTCGTAGAGCCGATGGACAAAGTTATACATTGGTTAGGAACTAGTTTTAATAATGACTATGGTCTAGCAATCATAGTACTTGTATTGGCGATTCGTGTAGTATTATTGCCATTCATGTTATCAAACTATAAAAACAGTCACATGATGCGTGAAAAAATGAAGATTGCAAAACCAGATATTGATGCAATTCAAGAAAAGGTTAAACGTTCACGTACGCAAGAAGAGAAAATGGCAGCAAACCAAGAAATGATGGAAGTTTATAAAAAATATGATATGAACCCTATGAAGAGCATGTTAGGTTGTTTACCAATCTTAATCCAAATGCCGATTATTATGGGATTATTCTTCGTATTAAAATACCCTTCAAGTGGAGGTTTTACTGAACATCCTAACTTTTTATGGTTTAATTTAGCCCAACCAGATATTTGGATTACAATTATTGCAGGTATTTTATACTTCTTACAAGCGTATGTTTCAAGTAAGAGTATGCCAAACGAACAACGTCAAATGGGTTATATGATGATGGTCATCTCACCTATAATGATTGTGTGGATTGCATTGAGCTCTGCATCTGCGTTAGGTTTATATTGGTCCGTCAGTGCGGCATTCTTGATTGTACAAACACAAGTAGCGAATATGTACTATTCAAAACTTGCTAAAAAAGAAGTGGCACCGATGATTGAAGCAATGGAGAAAAACAAAGCAGATTCAGCTGGTAAAGGTAAAAATACACAAGTAGTATCTAAGAAAAACAAAAAGAAATAAAGTAAGCACCAGGAATTAGGTTCCTAGATATAAAAAGCAACTCGGACTAATAGTTAATTAGTTCGGGTTGCTTTTTGATTTGGAAAGCTTTTTGATTGTTTAAATTTAATGTTACAACTAGTACCATTCACTAAAAAATTGTTCGACAAATTGCTCCATATATTTATGGCGTTGTTGTGCGATTTGCTTTGCAGTAGTTGTGTGCATTAAATCTTTAAGATTAAATAACTTTTCATAAAAATGCTTAATAGCAGAAGGCTGCCATTCGCTATAAAAAGAGGCATCGACTTCGTTAATACGTTTTGTATCATGTTCTACCCACATAGGCTCTTTAAAATGACCGGAAAATTGAAAAGTTCTAGCAATACCAATAGCACCAATAGCATCTAATCTATCAGCATCCCTTACAATTTGACCTTCAATAGATAATGGTACGTAATTATTTCGTCCATTCTTATAACTAATATGTTCTATGATATGTAAGATTTGGTGCTGCTGCTCGGATGCTATTTGTAAGTTTCTTAGAAAATTTTCCAAATTCTGCAATGCTTTATGAGTATTTGTAAGTTTTGAATCAATGGTGTCATGCAACAAGCTTGCTAGTTGGATTGTTAACAAATCACCTGCTTGTTCTTGTTCTGAAATGTATGTTGCCATATTAACAACACGGTTAACGTGAGCGATGTCATGACCAGTCGTATCGTCAACATGAAACTGAACCATATAATCATTAGCCTGATTAAGTATGTCTGTATGATTCAAAATAAAATCACCTCTAAAGTTGTATGTTGATGAATATATACTATTTATAAAATAAAGGTCTAAGTTGTTTTACGATTATAAACATTATCTTAAACCTCATAACAAACTATAATATAGGAGATAACAATCTAGAAATACCTTCCTTAAATTTAATCCATAAGTTTCGCTGTTGGTAAATTTCTTTAGTTAATCTATAGGATACTTCCAAGTCTTTTTCAAATGCTAATCTTAATTCTTTTGCTATATGCGTATCGTAAATAAAGGCATTAATTTCAAAGTTCAATGTAAAGCTACGATGATCCATATTAGTAGTACCTACACTTGCAACTTCATCATCAATCACTAATGTTTTTGAATGTAAGAATCCATTATTATAATGGAAAATATTTACACCTGCATCTAATAAAGAAGCAACGTTATTATATGTTGCCCAATAAACAAATGGATGGTCAGGTTTATTAGGGATCATAATACTAACATCAACACCACCAAGCGCTGCAATTTTTATTGCATCTAAAAATGATTGATCTGGGATAAAGTAAGGCGATTGAATATGAATAGACTGTTTTGCTGAAGCGATCATTTTTAAATAACCATACTTAATTTGTTCCCAGGTTTCATCTGGACCACTGGATGCTATTTGTACACCGATAGTACCGCCAGAATCTACATCAGGGAAATAGCGATCAGCATATTTGAGATTATCACGAGTAGCTTGCGAGTTCCAATCTAGCATGAAACGTAATTGTAAGGCGTTGACAGCATCACCAACGATACGTAAATGAGTATCTCTCCAATAACCAAACTTTTTCTTCTTACCTAAATATTCTTCTCCGACATTAAAACCACCAACATAACCAATATGACCATCAATAATAACAATTTTTCTGTGATTCCGATTATTCATTCTCAGATTGATTAATGGCAATTTAGAAGGGAAAAATGCTTCTACTTGCCCTCCATTTTTTCTAAAAGATTTAAAATCTTTCAGCGATAAACCTCTGGACCCCATATCGTCATAAAGCATTTTAACTTCTATGCCTTGTTCAAGCTTACGTTCGAGAGCATTTAGTATAAGTTTGCCAAGTGAGTCATTTCTAAAAATATAGTATTGAATATGGATATAGTCAGTTGCTTCCTCTATATCTTTAAGAAGAGAATTAAATTTTTTCTTACCATCAGTAAAGATTTTAATTTCATTATCTGTTGTTAAGAAAGCAGCATTATTATATAACAACATTTGAACCATATCTTTAAACTTCACGATTTGATGATTGCCTTTAGAAAAATTATCATTCTTTAAGGCTTCTAGTTGTTCATTTACAATCATTTCAATACCGATTTTATCATCTTCATCCAATGAGAAGATGTGATCGCGCTGAATTTGTCTTCCAATAAATAGGTAAATAATAAAACCTAAGATAGGAATTAACACAAGGACTAAAAGCCAAGCCCATACCGAACCAGCTGATCTTCGTTCCATAAAAATAATTGTAAACGCAAAGATAAGGTTTAATATAAATGAAGTAATCAAAATGATGTTAATCACTACATTAGTATAATTGAGTGACATTGAAAATATTTCTATCATATTAAACCTCCAAAATACAATTAATAAATTTTTAACTAGTGAAAGTCTTAACTATTGTAACATGTTCATAGGCTTTTATCACTTGACTAATACCTATAAGGGGTATATCATATGTATGATATAAGTAGGAGGTGTTGAGAAAGTGACAGAAATTCAAAAAGCGCATCATTCAGAACAAATAAAATCAAATTTGAAATCAAGGCTTAACAGAATAGAAGGGCAAGTACGAGCAATTAATCGAATGATAGATGAAGATGTTTATTGTGATGACGTGCTTACTCAAATTAGAGCGACGCGTTCTGCATTAAACAGTGTAGCAACTAAATTGTTGGATCATCATATGAAAAGTTGTATCATGGATAAAGTGGAAAAAGGTCAACAAGAGGAAGCGATGGAAGAACTATTAGTAACTTTTCAAAAATTAATGAAAGATTAGGAAAGGTGACAAGAGTGCAATCAAAAGTAATTAATATTTCAGTCATTAATACAGAGCAACAACAATATCAAATAAAACAACAGTTAATGAATGTTATAGGCGTCCACAATGTTGCTATCGATAGTGATAAAGGTGAAATACTTATTGATTTCGAAACACCTGCGAGTTTAAATAATTTAGAAAAAGAAA
Source organism: Staphylococcus sp. 231237_7MaSpsaltlick (assembly GCF_043107035.1). Lineage (NCBI taxonomy): Bacteria > Bacillati > Bacillota > Bacilli > Caryophanales > Staphylococcaceae > Staphylococcus > Staphylococcus sp. 231237_7MaSpsaltlick. Next base: position 18,142 of record NZ_JBICNX010000016.1, on the reverse strand, counting down.
TTTATGATCTTGGTTATCAAATATTATAACAAACTAAATTTAAAGTGAATTATCTTACAATTTGAGTTTAAATAGCTTTAGTATAGTTATAAAATGTAAAATTACAACAGAAAAACTAAAGTTTAAATGAAATATTACAATAAAAATCACTATTTTTTTGAAGTAAATTAAAAAAATTGAATATAATGTGGTATTTTATATTTAAAAAGGGTAAGATATAGTAGAAGCTAGAAATTTAGGGGTGATGATATGAATAAAGATAACGAAAAAATTCAAAATGTAGTTAAACTATTATCATCATTAGGGGTAAACATAAAGAAAACCAAATCACGATTAGAAGTTATGCATACTCTACCAACAACTGTGAAAACCGCTAACGAATTGAAATAGTCAAGTTACCCAATGAAGTGATTGGAGCCAATGGTTCTAGTCGCTTTTTTTATTTGACGCTATAAGAAACAGGATTGATATAATAATCAGTCCTGTTTTTTGATGAAAAATAGCGCATATATTATATTTGATTTTAAAAAATACGCCCCTGAAAGCTATATTTTTGTATAACTTTAGAGGCGTATATTTGTAATTTGGGTTGATTGTTATCTATGTGATAGATAATTGGATTAAAGTTATTAGTAGTTTATACATGGGCTTTATCTCGGAGAGTCCAAAGGCAACACTACGCTATTGAAAAACTTTTCGATTTTAATAATCAACGGAGTTGTTGATTATATAAGTCTAATTCTAGAATTGTTTTGTGTATTAATGTTGCGTTGTTGTGTTTTGTTTATAGACGAAGCATTATATTACGAAAACGTAATGTAACTTAAGTCTTTGATCTAGTTAACGGAGTTGTTGATGAAAATTGTTTCGGTTGGTGATAAGTGAACGATAATATAACACCGATTCCGCACATCAAACTCCATAATGAACTACCACCGTAACTAATAAATGGCAATGGTATACCTGTTATTGGCAACAGCTGAATAGTCATTCCTATGTTTTGTAACACGTGGAATAAAATAAGGGCAGCGTATCCAATAATAAATAGTTTACTAAAGGGTAATTCAAATTTCGTAGCAAGTCTAACTAAATGGAATATAAAGGCTAAGAAAACTAATATTAAGATAACAGAACCAATAAATCCAAATTCTTCACCGATAACGGAAAAGATAAAATCTGTATGGTTTTCTGGAATATAAACTTCACCATGGTTAAATCCTTTACCGAACAGTTGGCCCGATCCAATAGCTTTAAGAGATTCGGTTAAATGGTAACCATCACCACTACTATAAGTATATGGGTCGAGCCAAGAATTAATACGTCCCATTTGATATGTTTTGATACCGAAACTATTTTCAATTAGCGAAGGCTTGTAAATGATTGAAAGAATAATGCTAGATGCAAAGACGATTCCTGTAATAAATACAGGTGCTAATATCTTCCAAGAAATACCACTTACAACGATAATCCCTACTATAATAGCGCAAAGTACCAACATAGTTCCTAAATCATTTTGCAATAATATCAGACCCATTGGGATAATTGAAATACCTGCAATTTTTAATAATAGTTTAAAATCAGTCTCTAATGATTTATTAAAGGTGAATTGATTATGTCTAGAAACTAACTTGGCGAGGGCTAATATGAGTACAATTTTCATGAATTCTGAAGGTTGTACACTAATTGGTCCCAATTTATACCAACTTTTCGCTCCATTAATGATAGGTGTGATAGGTGTTTCTGGAATAATGAGTAGTATAAATAAGGCTATACAAAGTAAAAAATACAACAAGTATGTATATTTCATTAATTTTTTAGGTGATACAAGCATGATTAAACACGCGATTAGACCGCCTAATACGTAATATAAAATCTGTCTTATGCTAAAATTGGCGCTATATTGACCGCCACCCATAGCTGAATTAATAATTGTGACACTTATTATTGCTAATAATACGAGGATACCTATTAAAACCCAGTCAATCCGCCGTATCCAATGGTTATTTTTTAATTGACGTGAAATTCTCATTTCTTACCCCTTTAAACTACTTAGATTTCTTTATATTTGTATTATATTTAGATTTTACCGAACTTTAGCATATTTTGCTAGAATGAGGGTGCTTTATTTAGAAAATTATAATTATTATGATACTGTAAAACTTTAAAAATATACTCAAGATACCTTTGAAAAATAAATGCTTTTTATACTACTAAACAAATGCAAAAAATTATTAAATCGTGATATGATGTAGTTTAAGAATTGTATATGGAGGCTAAAATATGGCTAAGGAAAATGTATGTATCGTATACGGAGGAAAAAGTGCAGAACACGATGTTTCAATATTAACAGCACAAAATGTTTTGAATGCTATTGATAAAGCACAATATCAAGTAGATATTATTTACATAACAAATGATGGTGCATGGAAAAAGAAAGAAAATATCGTAGACACTATAAATGATATAGACACTTTACGTTTAACAGAAGTTGAAGCGGGAGAAATATCCCAATTGCTTAACGTAGGTAGTACTGGCAATCCTTATAGTGCTGTTTTCCCTGTATTACATGGGCCAAATGGTGAGGATGGTACAATCCAAGGTTTGTTTGAAGTATTGGATATACCTTATGTAGGTAATGGCGTTTTAGCTGCCTCAAGTTCAATGGATAAATTAGTAATGAAACAACTTTTTGCACACAGAGGTTTACCTCAATTGCCATATGTGAGTTTTTTAAGAAGTGAATATCATAAATATGAAGGTAATATCTTGAAATTGGTTCATGATAAATTAGAATATCCAGTGTTTGTTAAACCAGCTAACTTAGGCTCAAGTGTAGGAATTAGTAAATGTAATAATGAAGAAGAATTAAAAGTTGGTATTGAAGAAGCTTTTCAGTTTGACCGTAAGTTAGTTATTGAACAGGGGATTGATGCTAGAGAAATCGAAGTTGCTGTATTGGGTAATGATTATCCAGAAACAACTTGGCCAGGAGAGGTCGTTAAAGATGTTGCGTTCTACGATTATAAATCAAAATACAAAGATGGAAAGATTAGATTAGAAATTCCAGCTGACCTAGATGAAGAAGTTCAAATGACTTTAAGAAATATGGCTGTAGAAGCATTTAAAGCAACTGACTGTTCAGGTTTATTACGTGCCGATTTCTTTGTTACTGAAGATAATCAAATTTTCATAAATGAGACTAATGCTATGCCAGGATTTACTGCATTTAGTATGTATCCTAGTCTTTGGGAAAATATGGGCGTGTCCTACGCAGATTTGATTAAAAAATTAATTGAATTAGCTAAAGAAAAACACAAAGATAAAAAACAAAATAAATACAAAATTGATTGAGGCGGATAAATTATGATTGAGGTAACGTTAGAACAAATTCAAGAATGGATTCCTTGTGAAATTGATAATGAGTATATGGACCAAGGTATACAAGGTATTTCTATTGATTCACGCGATATTAAAAGTCAAAATTTATTTATTCCGTTTAAAGGTGAGAACGTTGATGGACATAAATATGTAGCACAAGCATTAAAAGATGGTGCAGGTGCTTCGTTTTACCAAAAAGGGATGCCATTAGATGAACGTGTTGATGGCCCGATTATATGGGTCGAAGATACGTTAACAGCATTACAACAACTTGCAAAAGCTTATTTAGAGTTTGTAAATCCTCAAGTCATTGCAGTTACAGGATCAAATGGTAAAACTACTACTAAAGATATGATTGAAAGTGTGCTAAAACCACAATTTAAAGTTAAGAAAACACAAGGTAATTATAACAATGAAATTGGTATGCCCTTAACTATTTTAGAATTGGATTTAGATACTGAAATATCAATTCTTGAGATGGGAATGTCAGGTTTTCACGAAATTGAATTTTTATCAAATTTAGCGGAGCCTAATATTGCAGTAATAACAAATATTGGTGAGTCACATATGCAAGATTTAGGTTCTAGAGAAGGTATTGCGAAAGCTAAATCTGAAATTACTGTTGGCTTACAACCAGGTGGTTTGTTTATCTATGATGGAGACGAGCCGTTGTTAGAACCTTATGTAAATCAATTAACTAATGTCGACTTAATTAGCATAGGTAAAAATTCAACTAATTCACTTGTAAGTCAAATGGAGTCTATTAATAATGATGGTATTGCATTTACTATTAATGAAGAAGAGCGATTTGAGCTACCAATATTAGGTGAACATAATATGAAAAATGCTACGATTGCGATTGCTGTAGGTAAGAGATTGAATTTGAGTTACGACACAATTTTTAATAATCTAAGTAAAGTTCAATTGACTGGTATGAGAATGCAACAGTATCATACTTCTGATAATTCGTTAGTAATAAATGATGCTTATAATGCAAGCCCGACAAGTATGAAAGCGGCTATTGATACTTTAACAGTGATGGATGGTAGAAAAATATTAGTATTGGGCGATGTATTAGAATTAGGCCCTGATAGCCAAATCATGCATGAACAAGTTGGAAAATATTTAGATGGTAAAGCTATAGATACACTATTTACTTTTGGTACGGAGTCGCAATATATAAGCAATGTAGGCAAACAATATGTTAACCATGTCGAGCATTTTGAGGATAAACAAAAGTTGATCCAAACTATAAAAACATATGTACAACCAGAAGATAAAGTATTAGTAAAAGGTTCAAGAGGCATGAAATTAGAAGAAGTCGTTGAAGTATTAATCTAAGTAAGCTCATATTAAATAACGATATTAATAGCTAAAGTTAGCCATACTATTTAATTTCGTTATCATATATATAACGTATCTTAATATATAAGGCCGGGGCGTAAAATGTCTCGGTCTTAGCTATGCTATTAGCACATGAGATTATTGAATAATATTATAAACAGTTAAGTACAAAGTTAAAATTACTTACACACGATTAAGTTATTAACATGTACATACAATATTATGGATTTTTATTATAATGTTGGATATATTTAAAAACTTTAAATAAATATATTTAAAGTAAAAGGTAGCTACACTTTAAAACTATACTAATCTGACAATTAACTTAAAAAATTAATTAACAAAATTTTTTCGAAAGTTGAAACTCATATTGGAAAATAAATTTAAACGCTTACAACCTATGTCTTACAAGGTTTAACATGACGATAAGAATATTCAATACACATGATATATCTTATTTAATCAAATTTGGTTTATTGCGATTATATACTTGAGGTGGTACTATAAAGAAGTTGAAGAAACTTAAGTGAACATATATGTATAGAAATACAGATAAATAAAGGAGAATTATATTGCAAAATTTTAAAGAATTAGGGATCTCAGATAAGATGGCAGAAACCCTACAATCCATGGGGTTCGATGAGGCCACTCCTATACAAAAAGAGAGTATCCCTCTTGCCTTAGAAGGCAAAGATGTTCTTGGTCAAGCGCAGACTGGTACAGGTAAAACAGGCGCATTTGGTATTCCATTAATTGAAAAAGTGGCAGACCAAGAAGGCGTTCAATCATTAATCCTTGCACCAACGAGAGAATTAGCGATGCAAGTTGCAGAATCACTAAAATCGTTTGCTAAAGGACAAAATGTACAAGTAGTTACAGTATTTGGTGGCATGCCAATCGACCGCCAAATCAAAGCGCTTAAAAAAGGACCACAAATCGTAGTAGGTACGCCAGGTCGTGTGATAGATCACTTAAATCGTCGCACATTAAAAACAACTGATATTCATACGTTAATTTTAGATGAAGCGGATGAAATGATGAACATGGGCTTCATCGATGACATGAAATTTATTATGGATAAAATACCTGCAGAACAACGTCAAACTATGTTGTTCTCAGCTACTATGCCTAAAGCAATTCAAACATTAGTACAACAATTCATGAAATCACCTGTTATTGTTAAAACAATGAACAATGAAACATCTGATCCACAAATTGAAGAATTTTATACTATTGTAAAAGAATTAGAAAAATTCGATACATTTACAAGTTTCTTAGATGTACATCAACCAGAACTAGCTATTGTATTCGGTCGTACAAAACGTCGTGTTGATGAATTAACAAGCGCGTTAATTTCAAAAGGATACAAAGCTGAAGGATTACATGGTGATATCACACAAGCAAAACGTTTAGAAGTATTGAAAAAATTCAAAAATGACCAGTTAGACATTTTAGTAGCAACAGATGTTGCAGCAAGAGGCTTAGACATTTCAGGTGTAAGCCATGTTTATAACTTCGATATTCCTCAAGATACTGAAAGTTATACACACAGAATTGGACGTACTGGTCGTGCTGGTAAAAAGGGTGTTGCGATTACATTCGTTAACCCAATTGAAATGGATTATATCCGTCAAATTGAACAAGCAAACAAACGTCAAATGACAGCTTTGAGACCACCTCATCGCAAAGAAGTGCTTAAAGCACGTGAAAACGACATTAAAGGTAAAGTTCAAAATTGGATGTCTAGAGACAGCGAGCCTAGATTACAACGTATTGCTACTGAGTTAATCGAAGAATATAATGATGTGAATTTAGTTGCAGCATTATTGCAAGAGTTGGTTGAATCAAATGATGATGTTGATGTTCAATTAACATTTGAAAAACCGTTATCTCGCGGCAAAGGTCGTCAAGGTAAAGGTGGACCAAAACGTGGTGGTGGCAATCACAAACGTGGCGGTGGCAAATTTGATAACAAAAACCGTCGTTCAAGTAAAGGCGGATTCAACAATAAGAAAAAAAATGACAGACCTTCTTCAGACAGAAACAACAATAAGAAATCAATGAAAGGTCGCACATTTGCCGACCATAAAAAATAGTAAATAATTTATCATATATGAAATTTAGGTTTAATCATCCCAATTATTTGGGGTGATTTTTTGTGTTCATATATAAATTACATATTGTTATCGAAACACAGTTTAATAGATACATTTGATAAAAGGGAAGTGAAGCGTGCAATAGCCTTATGTTATAATGAGTTGAAATCTCAATAGAGGAGTGTATATATGTCGAGCGAACAACTATTTAAGAAAAGTCCTAGCCAAGCATTAACTTACTATTATATTAGTGAGGGACTATCATTTATAGTTAATATGATTATAGCAATTGTCTTAATATTTTTATGGAGTCATTTTAATTGGTGGCATTTTATAATCTACTTAATATACGCATTTATTTTATTTGATATTATATATGCTGTCCTAAAACCTTGGATTACTTATCGGTATACTTATTATCGAATTATGGAAAATTATATAGAAGTTAAATTTGATTTCTTTTTTAAAACTCAAAAAATTGTAAAACTTGAACGTACTCAATTTACTGAACGCAAAAACAACCCAATTTTAAAGAAGCTAGATTTGGCTAAAGTTTCATTAGTTACAGCGGGTCATCGTGTGAGCTTTCCACTAATATCGATTAAAGACTCAAAAGCATTTGAATCAATGACGCTTGGTTATTTGAAAGGAGCTGATTTTGATGTATAAACCACAAAAACTGCATCCCATTTCTTACTTAACAGGTATTATTGAAGCAATTAAGCAAAACATCTTTTTAATCATTATTTTTTTAGTATTTAATATTAGAGATTTTGATTTCACAAATATTTATGCTTATATCTTCCCAGGTATAGTAAGTTTGTTTTTTATTATTTCATTCATAAATCAAGTGCTAAAAGTATATAACACACGCTATTGGATAGAAAATGATCATTTTGTTTTAGCAACAGGTATATTTACAAAAGAAAGAAAAGAATTAAATATTCGTCGTATTCAAACGTTAGACACATCACAAGGCATTATCAATCAATTAGTTGGGGGCGTGAAATTACAAATTAAGACGCCTAGTGATGGTATTGATTTAGATACAGTGTCAAAATCACAAAGTGAAACGATTCAGCAAGCTTTGAGAGATAAGCAAAAAGAATTAATCAATGATAGTGATGAAACGCAAAGTAAGATGGATATTTCGGCAGAAGATGAACATAATACTGAAGTAGATAATCAGCCAGTACATTTATATAAGCTTAACTTTAAAGAATTGTTATTTATGGCACTAACTAGTGGTGCAATAGGTGTTGCATTTGCTGCGCTATCACCAATTATTGGTGGTTTGTCGAACGTCATTCCTTGGGATTGGTTAACGGATGAATTTGCACAAATTTCGCAAGCAATTTTCGTTATAGTGCTCATGATGATAGCAATAGTTATAGCAATAAGTTATATAGTAGGAACATTTATTGTCATTGTACGTAATTTTAATTATACAGTGACGCAAAACAACAATCAGTTAAATATTAAATATGGTCTTTTTAATGTGAAAAGTATTACTGTCCCTACAGATAGAGTGCAGGCAATTGTTGAAAAACAATCATTTTTGAGGAAATTATTTGGCTATACGGCCATCCATTTTGTCATAACAAGTGATATGAACGGTAACGATAAAGATGATGTATCTTTAGATGGCAATGTTATGATTCTTCCATTTATTAAGCGAGATAAAGGCTATGCAATTATCAAAAATTTAATTCCTAATATGTCATTTGAAAAGCCAGAGCAAGGCATGCCTTGGAGAGGTTTCCATAGACATTTTTGGAAGGAGTCAATTGTCATTGTTGTTGGGGCTGTTATTATTAATTATTTTTGGGAGCCTTGGGTGTTCTTGATCGCCGGTATAATAATATTATTATTAATCATACATAGCTATCTTGTTGTTAAGTATTCCGGTTTAAAGGTGGAAAATGACGAAATCGTGATACGCAATGTGACTCTATTTGGATTTAGAAATTCATATTTTAAACATAATAAAATATTAGGGATGGAAATAAAACGCAATCCATTTCTTATTAAAAGTAATTTAGGAAACTTTAATTTTATTATTGCAAAAGCTGCGGGTAATGAAGCAATAGGTCTTGATTTTAATCCGCAGAAGCATGTTCAAATACTTAGGTGTTGGTACTTGAGAGGTGAAAATGATGGAGAACTATAACAATATGCATGAGTCAGGTAAGACAGTGATGCGACTCTCTGCAACTATTACTGTAGCGATTTTGTTAATTGCATTCACTATATTTAACGTGGTCAACTATGTATGGCTTGAATGGATTGATAAAGAGCAGATGAAATGGATTATTATTATTGGAGTTAGTATAGCGCTCGTATATCTAATTATAAGTGTTATTTTCATTCCAATATATAGTTATAAAATTTTCAAATATAATATAGATGATAACGTAGTTACAGTTAGAAATGGTTTGTGGTTTGTGTCAGTAATGAAAGTTCCGTTATTTAGAATACAAAATGTAGACACACATGAAGGGATTTTAATGAGGAAATATAAATTAGCAAATCTTACATTATCAACTGCTGGCGGTAATATAAGTATTAAATTTATTAATAAAACAACTGCCACAAGGTTGAAACAACAAATTAAATCCGTAAATAAGGACAAAAACCAGTCAAACTAATTGCTAATTATCTGTTTATAAACAAGTGAATAAAAAGTTATGCAAAAGTAAGGAGAAACGCTATGATACACGGTATAGGTGTGGATTTAATTGAGATTGACAGAATAAAAAAACTTTACCAAAAGCAAGATAAACTTGTGGAACGTATTTTAACAGTAAATGAACAACATAAGTTTAATGGATTTAAAAATGAACACCGTAAAATGGAATTTCTAGCTGGACGTTTTGCATGTAAAGAAGCTTTTAGCAAAGCTTTAGGGACAGGAATTGGTAAAACGGTTGCTTTTAACGATATAGATTGCTTCAATGACGAAAATGGAAAACCTTGCGTTTATTACGGTGATTTTAATGTACATGTGAGTATTACGCATACAGAACACTATGCAATGAGCCAAGTTATTTTAGAAGTTGATGATGTTTTTTAAAAATTGCAGTATGTTTGATTTGGCTATCTTATTATGAGTGTTATAAAATTAATTTAATATAAAGATATGTATATCATTATAAGCATATAGGAGGTATAAATTTAATGTCTGATAAGTACTATAGATCGTCATACTTGAATGTGGATTTAAATGCCATTGTCTCTAATTTTCAAGTTTTTCAAAAATTACATCCAAATAAAACTGTCATGCCTGTAGTTAAAGCAAATGGGTATGGACTAGGAAGCGTACCAATTGCTAGACAACTTATGGAAAATGGTGCGGAGTTTTTTGCGGTAGCGACGCTTGATGAAGCTATTGAGTTGCGAATGCATGGTATAGATGCAAAGATACTCGTATTAGGTGTAATCCCTTCATATAATATTAGTAAAGCTATCCAACATCGTGTTGCAATTACAGTCCCTTCGAAAGATTGGTTGGTTGATGCGATTCAAGAAATTCCAGAAACAAATGAAAAAGATATTTGGCTACATATTAAATTAGATACTGGTATGGGCAGATTAGGTATGAAAGACGTTGATGAGTACAAAGAGGTTATATCGCTTATCCACTCACAAGAGCATTTAGTATTTGAAGGCGTGTTCACTCATTTTGCATGTGCAGATGAAGCTGGTGAATCAATGAATGAACAACAAGCCCTATTTGAAGAAATAGTTAATCAAGCTGATAAACCAGATTATATACATTCTCAAAACTCAGCAGGTGCATTAATGAAGGATACACAGTTTTGTAATGCAGTTAGGGTCGGCATTTCACTATATGGTTATTATCCATCACAATATGTAAAAACGAATGTTAAAGTACATTTAAAACCTAGCGCACAGTGGATTAGTGAGGTTGTTCAAACTAAAATACTTCAAGCTGGAGAATCAGTAAGTTATGGTAGCGTATATACAGCTGATAAACCAACAAGAATAGGTATTATTCCAGTAGGATATGCAGATGGTTTTCCAAGAATAATGAAAGGCTTTAGCGTGAATGTAAATGGTATCCAATGTGAAATCATTGGAAAAGTATGTATGGATCAGATAATTATAAAAATTCCTGAAGATATAGAAGCAGGAGATAAAGTCATTATTATGGACCATCATAGTGATAACCCACAATCAGCTGAAGCGTTGGCATACCAACAAAAAACTATTAATTATGAGGTTTTATGTAGACTGAGTAGAAGATTGCCGAGGATTTATCATGAGACTAAGGGCTTAGAAATTCGAAATGAATTGCTAAAATAGTATAGTCACTTTATGTAAAATTTGTTATTATATATCTAACAAGAAATCTCGATATATTCTATTTTAGTCACCTGGAGGTCTTTATTCATGGCAAGTTTTAATCAAAGTAGAAACCATAGTATTGAACAACTATTAAAAGAAGGCTATTCTCAAATGGCTGACTTAAATCTCTCCCTTGCAGCAGAAGCCTTTCCATTTGAATGTGAAGCTTGTGATTGCAATGAAGTTTACATTAGCTCCAAGAATAATAATGAATGATGAGAAGAGGAGACGTTTATTTAGCTGATTTGTCACCAGTGCAAGGGTCTGAACAAGGGGGAATTAGACCCGTCGTTATTATACAAAACGATACTGGTAATAAATATAGTCCTACAGTAATTGTGGCTGCAATTACTGGTAGGATTAATAAAGCTAAAATACCTACACATGTAGAAATAGAAAAAAGTAAATATAAACTTGATAAAGATTCTGTTATATTGTTAGAACAAATCAGAACTTTAGATAAAAATAGACTAAAAGAAAAATTAACATATCTTTCTGAGAAAAAAATGAAAGAAGTTAACATTGCTATTGATATAAGTTTAGGATTACATAATATTAGGAATAATAAATCCTAAGTTTCAAGGGGTTACTTAATAAGTAAATATATTAGTAAATGCTAGACATCGATTTGCTATAACATGTAACAACCATTTAATTGTTGAGTTAATTAAGTTTGTTGAATTTTGAATTTTATTATAGTGGTTGGATACCTTTACATAAGATGTCTAAGTGAGAAGCTTTAGGGTATCCTAAAGCTTTTTTAAATATTAAAGTAGAAACTTTTCTAATTATTAATCCAATATAATGAGATGCTAAAGCAATAATCAGCATTTACATATCCTATTTAAAACATACATCAAGAACATAAATTTATGTTACATCCAATGTATGCGATTTATATTTGCATTTTGAGGAGGAAAATACCGCGTGGAAGAATTCAAAAATCAATATAAAACGCTAATTGATAAAAGCTTACATACAAATGATTCAATTGAATTATTAAATGAGTGTAAGCGTTTTACCGAAGAAGTCGTAAAAAAAGATTTATTGCCTGAAGATATCGTGCAAATACATAAAGAGCACATACAAAATCAAAATTTAGATGAAGCGCAAATCTTGAAAACATTTAATGTGTTGAAAGAAATTGTTAAAGGATTCGGTTATAGCTATAGAGACTATAAACAATTAGTAGATCGCTTGCAATATCATGATAAAGAAATTGATTTAGCATCACGTTTACAACAAACAATGTTGAAAACAGATATACCTCAATTTGATAGTATACAAATTGGTGTGATTTCTGTTGCAGCGCAAAAAGTAAGCGGAGATTACTTCAACCTCATTGATCATAAAGATGGTACGATGAGTTTTGCAGTAGCAGATGTCATTGGTAAAGGTATTCCGGCTGCATTAGCCATGAGTATGATAAAGTTTGGTATGGACTCGTACGGACATTCTCAGTTACCAAGTGATGGTTTGAAAAGATTGAATCGTGTGGTAGAAAAAAACGTTAATCAAAATATGTTTGTAACAATGTTTTATGGACTATATGAAGAACTAAATCACTTATTATATTGTAGTTCAGCTGGCCATGAGCCAGGCTACGTCTATCGTGCTGAAACTGAAGCATTCGAAGAAATTACTGTGCGTGGTCGAGTCTTAGGGGTAAGTCAACAGACACGATATAAACAGCAAGAAATTCCGATTTATTTAGATGACTTAGTAATTATATTCACTGATGGTGTGACAGAAGTTAGAAATGAAGCTGGAGACTTTTTAGATAAACATCATCTATTAGATATGATTCATAAATATAAGCATATGCATCCTCAGGATATAGTGCAGCTTCTATATGAGGCTATTTTAAAGATACAGAATCCTGAAAAAAGAGATGATTTAACGATATTAATAATAAAAAGAGTGAATTAGTTTTTGATTATTTAGATTTAAAATTTAACTTTAAGGGTATAAAAGTTATTAATGAGACTATAATTAGGAGTGTAATGTTATGAACCTTAATATTGAAACTGTGACTCATGATACTCATTATGAGGTGAAAGTTGGTGGGGAACTGGATGTTTATACAGTTCCTGAGTTAGAAGAAGTCTTAGTTCCAATGAGACAAGAAGGAACGCATGATATATATGTAAATTTAGAAAATGTTAGTTATATGGATTCGACTGGTTTAGGTTTATTTGTAGGTACATTAAAAGCGCTAAACCAAAATGATAAGGAATTATATATTCTAGGTGTTTCAGATCGAATAAACCGACTATTTGATATTACAGGATTAAAAGATTTGATGCATGTTAATGAAGGAACGGAGGTCGAATAACATGCAACATAAACAGGATTATATTGAAATGCGTTTACCAGCCACAGCAGAATATGTAAGTTTGATACGATTGACCCTATCAGGCGTATTTTCACGCGCAGGTGCTTCATACGATGATATAGAAGATGCCAAAATTGCTGTAAGTGAAGCAGTTACTAATGCAGTAAAACATGCCTATAAAGATAACCCAAATGATGTAGGAATGATAAATCTATGTTTTGAAATTTTTGATAATAAGATAAAAATCGTCATCTCTGACCAAGGAGAAAGTTTTGATTATGAAGAAACGAAAGCCCAATTAGGGCCTTATAAAGAAGATGAAAATATTGATTTCTTAAGAGAAGGAGGTTTAGGTCTGTTTTTAATTGAATCATTAATGGATGAAGTTACGGTTGATAAAAAATCAGGAGTAACAATCAGCATGATAAAGTATATTAAAAAAGAGCAGGTGCGAAATAATGGCGAGAGAGTCGAAATCAGTTAATGATGTATCACCTGAACAAATTAACCAATGGATTACAGAGCACCAAAACAATGAAAACTCTGATGCTCAAGATAAACTTGTAAAGCATTATAGAAAGTTAATCGAATCATTGGCATATAAATATTCTAAAGGTCAATCTCATCATGAAGACCTCGTTCAGGTCGGTATGGTTGGTTTAATCGGTGCAATTAATCGGTTTGACTTGTCCTTTGATAGAAAGTTCGAAGCCTTTTTAGTACCAACCGTAATTGGTGAGATAAAACGTTATTTACGTGATAAAACATGGAGTGTCCATGTACCTAGAAGAATTAAAGAGATAGGACCACGTATTAAGAAAGTAACAGATGAATTAACAAATGAACTTGAGCGCTCACCTTCTATTACAGAAATTGCAGACAGACTTGAAGTGAATGAAGAAGATGTATTAGAAGCAATGGAAATGGGTCAAAGTTATAACGCATTAAGTGTTGATCATTCTATTGAAGCAGATAAAGATGGTTCTACAGTGACATTATTAGATATAATGGGACAACAAGATGATAATTATGATTTAACAGAAAAAAGGATGATATTAGAAAAAATATTACCTATTTTAACTGAAAGAGAAAGACAAATTATTCAATGTACGTTTATCGAAGGTTTAAGTCAAAAAGAAACAGGAGAAAGAATTGGTTTGAGCCAAATGCATGTTTCAAGATTACAAAGAACCGCGATTAAAAAACTTCAAGAAGCTGCGAATAAATAATCATTAAATTCAAAAGGCAGGATCTCTAAACTTAGGGTGCTGCCTTTTTATTTGTAGTTATATAATTAAAATAAAGCGTTAATCAAATATGTTAAAATATATAAGATAGATAAAAATAAATACATAATTGTGAGTGGAGGATTCTATGGATAGTAATTTAATACAATCTATAAGAGATAAATATAATTTTACGACTAAACAAATCAATGCGGTGTTAACATTATTAGAAGATAAAAACACTGTGCCATTTATTGCTCGTTATAG
Organism: Staphylococcus sp. 231237_7MaSpsaltlick; assembly: GCF_043107035.1. Classification (NCBI taxonomy): domain Bacteria; kingdom Bacillati; phylum Bacillota; class Bacilli; order Caryophanales; family Staphylococcaceae; genus Staphylococcus; species Staphylococcus sp. 231237_7MaSpsaltlick. The sequence goes on along the minus strand of NZ_JBICNX010000016.1, from coordinate 3,128 downwards.
AAAAGAACAAACTGGTGGTTTGGATGAAGTTGAAATTAAACAAATTGATGATGAATATCAATATATGGTTAATCTTCAAAAAAGAAAAGAAGAAGTTATACATAATATAGAAGAACAAGGTTTATTAACAACAGGTCTAAAAAATGATATTTTAAAACAGACTAAACTTCAGAGAGTTGAAGATTTATATAGACCTTTTAAACAGAAAAAGAAAACAAGGGCTACAGAAGCAAAAAGAAAAGGGTTAGAACCACTTGCACAATGGTTAAAACAATCGGCAGTAGAAACTTCGGTCGAAACGAAAGCGCAACAATTTATTACAGAAGAGGTTCCGAATGTAGAAGATGCAATTAAAGGTGCTCAAGATATCATTGCAGAGTTAGTATCAGATGAACCTAAATATAGAAGAAAAATTTTAAAAGATACATTCCAACATGGCAGTATTATCACCCAAAAGAAAAAGAACGCTGAAGATGAGAAGGAAATATTCTCAATGTATTATGACTATACAGAACCGGTGAAAAAGATCGCAAATCACCGTGTATTAGCTGTTAATCGTGGAGAGAAAGAAAAAGTATTAACCGTAAAAGTGGAAATGGACACTCAAGGCATTGAAAACTTTATTCGCGAAAATGAAATAAATGATAAACATGAAGGTACTTATATAATTGAAAACGCTATAAAAGATAGTTTGAAGCGCTTGATTATGCCTTCTATTGAAAGAGAAATAAGAGGGGATTTAACTGAAAAAGCTGAAAATCATGCTATAGATGTGTTTAGCGAAAATTTAAGAAATTTATTGCTACAACCTCCAATGAAAGATAAGCAAATACTAGGTGTAGATCCAGCGTTTAGAACTGGATGTAAACTTGCAGTGATTAATCCATACGGAACTTTTGTTGCAAAAGGTGTTATGTATCCACATCCGCCAATCAATAAAAAAGATGATGCTGAAAAAACATTTATACAATTTGTACAGGCGTATGATGTTGAATTGATTGCTATAGGTAATGGGACAGCTAGCAGAGAAACAGAGCAATTTGTTGCAACAATGATTCAAAAACATAAATTAAATGTACAATATATTATTGTAAACGAGGCCGGTGCATCTGTGTACTCTGCTTCAGAAATAGCAAGAAGTGAATTTCCTGAGTTTCAAGTTGAAGAACGTAGTGCAGTTTCAATTGGTAGAAGAGTACAAGACCCATTAAGTGAACTCGTTAAAATAGATCCGAAATCTATCGGTGTTGGGCAGTACCAACATGATGTAAATCAAAAAGCTTTGGAAGGTGCGCTAACGTTTGTAGTTGAAACGGCAGTTAACCAAGTAGGGGTTGATGTTAATACTGCTTCTCGTTCATTACTACAATATGTTTCTGGTCTGACACCAACTATTGCTCAAAATATAATAGATTATAGAGAAGAAAACGGCGCAATAACACATAATAAAGATATCGCTAAAGTAAAACGATTAGGCGCAAAGACATTTGAACAAAGTATTGGTTTTATGAGAATAGTGGATGGTAAAGAACCATTAGACAATACATCAATTCACCCTGAAAGTTATGAAGTTACTTATCAATTGTTAAAAGAAATTGATATGACTCCCAAAGATTTGGGATCAAAACAACTTAAATCAGTATTAAATCATGTGAATGTTGAATCAACAGCAGAGAAATTAAATATTGGGGAGCCTACATTAGAAGATATAATAAAATCATTAATTGCACCTAATAGAGACCCTAGAGATGAATTTGAAACTCCGATTTTAAAATCAGATGTCCTTTCTATTGAAGATTTATCTAAAAACATGAAACTTCATGGTACTGTTAGAAACGTAGTAGACTTTGGAGCGTTTGTAGATATAGGGGTAAAACAAGATGGTTTAGTACACGTATCCAAATTGTCTAGAAAGTTTATTAAAAATCCAATGGATATTGTAAGTGTTGGGGATATTGTAGATGTATGGATTTTAGATATTGATGAGAAAAAAGGTAAAGTGTCATTAACGATGATAGATCCTAATGGATAACAATGAAATACAACAATTAACTGAAACAATATCTAGAAAGTATTTTGGCTGTGAATTTCAGCATAAAGCATATTTTAATAATAGATTAAAAACTACTGGTGGACGCTATATATTAAATTCACACAATATAGAAATAAATGAAAAGCAATTTATAAAATACGGAGAATCGGCAATTATTGATATTATAAAACATGAATTATGTCACTATCACCTACATATTCAAGGCAAAGGTTATAAACATAAAGACGCAGATTTTAAGGTTTTAAGTAAACAGACAGGGGCGCCTAGATTTTGCGCCCCTTTAGAAAAATACGAAGAACGAGCAAAGTATATCTATAAATGTGAAAACTGTGGTGTTGAGTTTCCGAGAATTAGAAAAGTAAACACAAAGAAAATGGTTTGTGGCAAATGCAAAGGGAAGTTAACCCAAGTAGAAAAATAGAATATTAAGTTGAAGGAATGAGTCTTAATGTTATGTTAAGGCTCAATTTTTTATGTAAAAGAAACTAAAAATACTATTAAATCGAGAAATAAATGAGTATTTTAACAACATAAGTAAAGTATAATATATATGGTTGTTATTTTACTCATTTTAGTTTTTGTTTTATATTGACGTTTAGCTATATATGTTATAAGATAATAAACGTTGAAAAATTAATAACAACTTTCGTTAAAGAAATATTAACTTCATTAATTTGATTTGAAAAGTTATTGACAAAATATTAAGTATATATTATAATAGAATGTGTTACTTAATAGAAGAGAAAAACCGTTTTGCTAAGCGGCCGTGGCGGAACGGCAGACGCGCTAGGTTGAGGGCCTAGTGGGAGTATTCCCGTGGAGGTTCAAATCCTCTCGGCCGCATCAAATACCTTATTTAAATAAGCGGGTGTAGTTTAATGGCAAAACCTCAGCCTTCCAAGCTGATGTTGTGGGTTCGATTCCCATCACCCGCTCCATATAGAAATTTTAATGAACATTGAAAACTGAATTGCAATATGTCAACGTTAATTCCGAACACAACATTAAATTGTTGGTTCAAAACAGTGTTAGAGATAACACAAATTAGTATTTTATGAGCTAATCAAACATCATA